>NZ_JAAGPE010000106.1:0-28626 GCF_017104605.1 Burkholderia sp. Ac-20384
GCGGCGAGCGAGAGGGCCGACGCGCAGCAGAGCCACGCGGCCAGCACGGCGCGCAGCGTGCGCCGGCGGCGGCGCGATGTCGGTTGCAGTTGACGGGGGATCGATGTCATCGCGGGGCTCATTTTGCGTACGTGAAGCCGGCCTGCTGCAGTTCGGGCAGCGTGCCGACGGCGCCCGGCGTGACGATCGCCGACGGGATCACGTGGTTGGTCAGGTCGGCCGCGAGCGCATCGAGCGGCAGCTTGTCGGGATTCGCGTTCGCACCGTCGAGCCGTTCCGCGAGTTCCCAGATCGCGTTGTGGCACGACAGGAACACGACGCCGCGCTGCTGCAACGCAGCGAGGCTGTTGTCGTGCGACGAGAACGCGCCGTCGGGCGACTCGTGGTCTTGCGCGCCCTTCGATTGCGCGGGCTTCGCGTCGAGCAGCGTGTTGGACGGAAACGCGGCGCCGGCGAATTTCGCGAGGCCGTATTTGTCCCACGCGGCCTGGTCGAACAGCGCGAGATGCGCGCTGCCGTGCGTGGCCGAGACGACGAGGAAATCCGGATGACGGTACGACCAGATCTGCGCGTTGAGCGAATTGCGCATCAGGTTCAGCCACGGGCCGCCGAGCTCGGTGTTGTCCCACACCTGCTTCGGGCCGCCGCGGTAGCCGGTCACTTCGGCGAGCGCCGCGTGATCCCACTGGTCGGGGCGTTCGAGGATCATCGGCACCGTCTTGAAGTCGCGCCGCCTCGGTGCGGCCGCGAGGCGGCGCGTGAGGTCGGCGAGGTGTGTGGCGCCGCCGGGCAGCAGCGCACCGGTTTCAGGCGTTGCCGCGTGAGCGGAGCGCGCGGCGGCGAGCAGCGCGGTGCCGGCCGCGAGGCCGAGTGTCTTGAGCGCGCCTCGGCGCGCATGCCGGTCGGACATGGCTTTTATCTCCCGGAATCGTTTTTGTGGGGGCGTGTCGCGTTGCCGTGCAGCGATGCGGCGTCGCGAATGCGTAGCCAGTCTAGCGGCGCCCGCCCGATACGGAAAATCGCGATATCGGATGGGAGATATTCGAGGGTCTGATGATTGGACGGCAGGGCGGGGGCGGTGCGATCGGTGCAACGGCCATCGGCGCGCGTGTTGCATTCGACCTTCTTCTGAGTCCCGGGTCGTTGGGGGATATCCAGCGGACGGCTCCGGCCTGGGTCGGCGAATTGACCGGAATATTGATCTGGATGACTGATTATGTGGCGAAGGGAGCAGAGGGGCGGCTTGTATAATTGCCCCCCGACGAATGCACACACGCTTTACCGAGAGAGAACGTTATCCATGAACTGGGACGATGCCCGCGTTTTTCTGGCAGTTCATCGCACCGGGACGCTGCGCGAAGCCGCGGCCGTGCTCGATGTCGATCAGGCCACCGTGGGGCGACGCCTGACGGCGCTGGAGAAGGCGCTGGGCGCGAAGCTGTTTCTCAAGACGTCGTCCGGCTATGTCATGACGCAGATCGGCGAGCATTCGCTGCAGGCCGCGGAAGCGATGGAGCGGGCGGCGAGTGACTTCGAGCGCCGCGTCCACGGCTCGGACGACCGGCTCGAAGGCGAGGTCCGCGTGACGACGACCGATTCCCTCGCGATGGATTTCGTCGTGCCCGCGATACGGTCGTTGCGACGGAAATGCCCCGCGATACACGTGATCCTGACAACGTCGGTGCAGGTGCTCAACCTGACCCGGCGCGATGCGGATCTCGCGATTCGAACCGTGATGCCGGAAAACCCCGATCTCGTCCGCCGGAAGCTGGCCGAGTGGGAGGTCGGGCTGTTCGCGAGTCGCGAGTATCTGGATGCACACGGCGAGCCCGCGACCGGGGCCGCCTTCGAAGGGCATGACCTGGTCGTCTACCAACCCGCCATCACGTCCAACCAGGGCGACACGCTATGCGGCGAGTCGATGGAGCGCGGGCGCATCGCTGCGCAAGTGAGTTCGAGCCTGATGCTGGCGACAGCGATCCGGTCGGGCATCGGCATCGGCGAACTGCCGGTGTATATGGCGCAAGGGGATGATTCGCTCGCGCGAATCTGGCCCGGCAAGTCGCGCGCCGCGCCGTACCAGGTCTGGCTCGTGTCGCATACGGACCTGAACCGGACCGCGCGCGTTCGGGCCGTCACCGCCGAGATTGCTGCTTCGTTCGACCGCTATCGATAGCGGCCGGGATCTCGCCGGTGCGGGGCCGGGTGCTCAACGGGGCTGGGCTTTGCGCATCGAGAGCGTGCGTCGCGCGGCATACCAGCGAGGCACGATCGCAACCGCGGCGACGATCGCGAAGAACGGCATGGCCGTCGCGAGCACATGGCTGCCGGTACCGAGCAGGCTGCTGGACACGGTGGCCGCGAGCGACGCACTGCCGATCTGGAAAAATCCGACGAGCCCGGACGCCGTGGCCGCGCGTCCGTGTTCGCTCGCGATGGCGCCCGACACGGCGAGCGACAGCGACGACCCGTTCGACAGGCTGACGAGAAACATCGGCATCACGATCGCGATGATGCCCTTGACCTGCGACGACTCGCACAGGGCGAACGCGATGCCGCCGGCCACGAAGCAGCCCACGCCGGCCGCGACGATCGCGTCATAGGACATCCGGTCGAGCATGCGACGCGAGAGCAGGTTGGCGGAAATGATGCCGGCGGTCAGCGGCAGATAAAGCCAGCCGCTCTGCTGTTCCGACAGGCCGAGCCCCGAGAAGATGAACGGCGACTGCGTCAGGTAGACGAACCACGCGCAATAGATCGCGCAGACGACGAGCGTGTACCGGATGAATGCCCGATCCCCGAGCACGTCGGCGAAGCCGGCCAGCGGCACGGCGCGATGTTGCCCCGGCGTGACGGGCGGCCGCGTTTCCTTCAGAAGAAGCTGGACGAGCACGAGCGCGACCCCGCCGAACGCGGCGACGAAAATGAAGTCGCTCCGCCACCCGAACCATGCAGCCAGATATCCGCCGATCGCGGGCGCGATCGCCGGAGACAGCGACACGAGCGGATACACGATGCTGTAGACCTTCGCGGATGCGTGCTTGTCGCAGGTGTCGGCGATGATCGCGCGACCGATGACGAGGCCGGACGCCGCGCCGAGCGCTTCGAGCACGCGCCAGCCGAGAAAGCTTGCGAAGCCGCTGGCGCTGGCACAGCCGATCGAGCCGAGGATGTACACGAGGATGCCGACCGTCAGCACGGGTTTGCGTCCCCATCGATCGGAGAGGGGGCCGTAGAACAGTTGCGCGCAGGCGAGCGCGATCAGGTACGCCGATACCGTCTGCGGCATCTGCCATGCGTCGATCGAAAACGCGTGGGCCATCGACGGCATCGCGGGCAGGTAGACGTCGGACGCGATCAGGCCAAAGGCGCTCAACAGGGAGACGACGAGGATGAGTGAGAAGTGGGACATGTTCGCTGGGTAGTGATGGCGTAGCGCGTGACCGGATGGAGATGGCGACGCGCTTTGGACGGCCTTGGGAAAAGGCCGGGGCGATCATACGGCGTGCGATGCGGTTCGGGAGCGGGCGGAATTGCATCGCTCGAATGCATTTCTGCGGGCGGAGATGCGGGTGCCGGGGAGGCGTGTGGAGGGCTGCGTCGGGCGTTGTGCGGGACGCCGGTCAAGCAGAATCCGGCGCGAGTGTTGGCGGCGAGCAACGAGGCGTTTCGCTGTCGCTCTTGTCGGGCCAGAGGGTCGAGCGATGTTTCGTCGCAGCGTTGCTGTTCGACGCAACGTGCGCGGGCTTGCCGCAGTCGATCAACCGTGAAGTGGCCGGGATGCTGCGCTAAGGAGGCGGGAGCGGTTGCGCGTGGAAGGCGGCCGCAGATGCAGGTGTGCGCGTGGGCCGCCGCTTGCCGGCAAGCCCACGTACGCATCAGGCCGTCAGGCCATCAGACCATCAGAACGACACGGTCGTCGTCAGCGTGACGAGTCGCGGCTCGCCGACCGCGACGATCAGGTTGTTGTTGCTCGACGGGTAGTAGGTCTTGTCGAGCAGGTTCTTCACGTTGAGCTGGAAGCGCGTCGGGAACTTGCCGATCGTCGTTTCGTAGGCCGCGAATGCGTCGACGGTCACATAGCCGGGCAGCGTGAAGCTGTTCGCGGTGTCACCCGGGCGTGCACCGACAAGACGTGCACCGCCGCCGAAGCGCCAGCGGCCGGGCAGGTTCGCGATCGCCGTGTCATACACCGCGAACAGGCTGCCCGTATGGCGCGCAACGTTGACGAGCGGTGTGTTGCTGTCGCGATCGTTCGCGTTCGTATAAGCGTAGCTGCCGATCACGCTCAGATGGCGCGTGATCTGCCCCGCGACGTCGAGCTCGATCCCGCGCGAGCGCGCGGTGCCGATCGTCGACGTCAGATCGCCGACCGTGACCGCGACGTTGCGCTTGTCGATCTGGTAGACCGCGAGCGTGCCGGTGATCGCCGGCTTCAGGCTGAACTTCAGCCCGGCCTCGAGCACGCGCCCGTATTCCGGCGCGAGCGGCGCGGCGACGTTCGTGGCGACATTCGGCTTGAACGAGCGGCTCACGTTCGCGTAGGCGGTCAGCGCCGGCGTGAGCGCATACGCGAGCCCGAACTGCGGGAGCCACACGGTGCCGCGCGAGCGGTCGGCGAACACGAACGGCCGGCCCATCCCCGATTCCTGCTGCCAGTTTTCCCAGCGCAATCCACCTACCGCAGTAAGGCGGTCGGTGAGCTTCACCGAGTCCTGCACGATCGTCGAATACGCATGCACCACCGAGCGCGAATCGCTCTGCTTCGGGTTGGGTATGCCGCCGGGTGCGAGCAGGTCGTACACGGGGTCGTACAGGTTGAAGCCCTTGGTCGCCTTGCCGCGGATCGTGTCGCCGCGGAAGCTGCGTTGCCGCTCGTATTCGCCGCCGACGTAGATCGCATGGTTCATCCCGGCGAGCGTCACGTTGCCGAGCAGGCCGAGCGTCGCGATCTGGTCGGAATCGTTGCGCCCGAGGTTCGCATCGGACGAGCGCGTCAGTGCGCCGGTCGTGCTGTTGAATGCGGTGGCGCGGGTGATGGTTTGGTCGTAGCGATCGCGACCCCAGCCGTAGGTCGCACGCATGCGCCACGCATCGGAGAAGCGGTGCTCGACGCGCGCACGCAGCGTTTCCTGGATGCCGTTGCTCTGCGACCACGCTTCCTCGTAGCGGCGATAGCGCAGCGCATCGTCGAGCTGGCCGTTCACGAGCACAGTGCCGCGATCGAACGGCGTCGTGTAGTCGACGTACTGGTAGCTGACGTCGATCGACGTGTTCGCGTCGTGCCACGACAGCGCGGGCGCGATCAGCGCGTCGCGCTGGCGGCCGAAGCTGCGCCAGTAGCGGCTCGTGTCGTATTGCCCGGTCAGCCGGAACGCGAGCGTGCCGCCCGCGACCTGGCCGGGCTTGCCGAGCGGGCCCGTGAGATCGAACGTCGCACTGCTGCCGCCGTGGCTCGTGCGCGAGGCCGAGATCGAGCCGCCGAACGTGTCTTCCGGCTTGCGCGTGACGAGGTTGATCACGCCGCCCGGGTCCTGCATCCCGTAGAGCAGCGACGCCGGGCCCTTCAGCACTTCGACGCGGTCGATCGTCGCGAGATAGCTGTGCAGCACCGGCGTGCGCACGCCGTCGACGAGCACGGAGCCGTCGTTGTTCGATCCGAAGCCGCGCTTGATGAACGCGTCGCGCGTGCCGCCGAGCGTGTTCGTTTGCGTGACGCCGCTGATGTTGCCGAGCACGTCGTCGAGCGAGCGCGCCTGCTGGTCCTGCATCACGCTGCTGCTGACCACCGCGACCGATTGCGGAATTTCCTTGATCGAACGGTTGTCGCCGCCCGCGATGCTCGTGGTGCGCGGCTGATAGCCGACCGTCGGATCGGCGGTTGCCGATGCGCTGACGCTGATGGCCGGGAGATCGCGCGCGGCCGGCGTCGCGGGCGTGGAGGCGGAAGCAGCCGGCACGGCGTCGCCGCGTTCGGCGGCGGACGCATGCGTGCCGCTCGCGACGCAAAACGTGATCAGGGCAGGCAGGCTCGTGCACCACGGACGCAAGGTCCGGGCGCGGCGGGGCGTTCGACGGGATGGCATGAATCGATGCAGGACGGAGTACTAAGGATCGTGTCGCGGGCCGCAGCGTTTCGCCGCGACCAGGGGGCGAATAATATACGTAATGAGAATCATTTGCAATTGTAATGACGCGATTGGCGGTGCGCGGGCCTTGGTTGCCGGGCCGTCGGCCGTCTGCTACCGTAGCGACCAAAATCAGACGCAGTGAAATTCAATGAGAGAGCCGGGGGCCGCACCATGTCATCTTCCTGTCACGTCGCGTTCAGCGCGACGCTGCGCACCGCAGTCGACCATGCGGGTGGTGAAGTGATCGCAGCCGTGTTCCGCCATTCGAACGATTAAAGCAACGGAAGCGAATTCGTCCGGCGTTGCGCCGGGCAGCCGGCGAAGCGCCGTATTCAATCACTTCAACCACCACGCTAGACGGGAGACCACCCATGAAGAAGAATTCCGCGCCGTTCGCGGCGGCCGCGCTTGCGGCATGCACGTTGCTGGCGGGCGTTCACCAGAACGCCCGCGCCGCGTCGGACACCGAGCCCGCGATCGACGCGCATTACGGCGCCGTGATCGAGGCCTATACGCAGGACATGGCCGCCGCGAAGACGAAGTACGACGGCAAGCGCCTCGTGTTCGTCGGCGCCGTGATCCGGATGGGCAGCGACCCGGGCGGCACCTATTTCGGCGCGCTGACGAAGGACGGCGAGCAGTTCGACACGCATTTCGACGTGGCCGACCAGGATGCGCTGAAGCCGAAATTCCCCGGTGGCGAGATCAAGCCGTTCGTCACGTCGTCGGCGTTCCGCTTCAGTTGCGTGAACGAGGGCTATATCGATGCGCCCGTCCTGCCGGGGTTGAAGCTCTCGCACTGCCGCCTCGCCAACTGACCGGCCCGCCGCGGTCATCGTGCCGCGGTGTCGCCCGCCATCCGCCCGCCGCGTCACCCGCGCGTGCTTTCGCCTTCCAGCCGCCGCACGGCTTCCGCCACTTCGTTCCTGAAGCGCACGAGCGCCGCCTGTTCCGGCGCCGGCGGCTGCACGGCCGCCCACAGCATGTCGACGAGCTGCGTGGCCGTCGCTTCCGTATCGAGCTTGCGGTGCCCGAGGATCGCATCCCACAGCACGTGCTCGATCGGCCCGAACACCAGCGAGCGCAGCAGGCTCAGCGGCAGGTCGGTGCGTACCTGCCCGGCCGCCTGGCCGCGCGCGAGCACGTCCATCAGCGGCGCCGTGTAGCGGCGCTGCAGCGCGGTGAGCTCGTCGCTCAGCGCATGCTGCTTCGCGCGGCCTTCCGACAGCACCAGCGCACACAGGCCCGTGCCGTTCACCAGCATCAGCCGCAGGTGGGTGCGCACGATGAACGCGAACTGCTGCTGTACCGACGCGTCCTGCGGCATCCCGTGCTCGAACGCGGCGATGTTTTCGTCGTACCAATCCGCGATGACGCGCGCACACAGCTCGCGCTTGCCGCGGAAATAGCTGAACACCGTCGCCTCCGACACACCCACGCGCTGCGCGATCTCGGCGGCCGTCGCATGCTCGTAACCTTTTTCGGCGAACACTTCCCGGCCGGCGCGCAGAATGTCCTGCACGCGTTGCTGGGATTTGCGCCCGGCGGGCGCGCGCGACGTGTCGGCGCGGTCGGCTTTGACGGTGGCGGTCATGGTGTCGGCGGTAGCGGCTGTCATCTCGGCATGATATCTGAGTGTCACTCAAAAAACTATTGACGCCGAACCCGACGAGGCGCGAAACTGTGCAAAATTTACGCTGTATCGGTCAATGAATCTAGGTATTCATGCGATTTGAGCGAAACTCAGAAATCGGTGAGTGCCACACACTTTCTGGAGACGGAGGAGACATGATCAACCTGCCCGGTGTGCAATTCATGCTCGGTGAAGACATCGAGATGCTGCGCGACGCCGTCGCGACGTTCGCGGCGAAGGAAATCACGCCGCGCGCGGCCGAAGTCGACCGCACCGACCAGTTTCCGATGGATCTGTGGAAGAAGTTCGGCGATCTCGGCGTGCTCGGCATGACGGTGGCCGAGGAATACGGCGGCGCGAACATGGGCTACACCGCGCACATGGTCGCGATGGAAGAGATCTCGCGCGCCTCGGCGTCGATCGGCCTGTCGTACGGCGCGCACTCGAACCTGTGCGTGAACCAGATTCATCGCAACGGCACCGACGCGCAGAAACAGAAATACCTGCCGAAGCTCGTGTCGGGCGAACACATCGGCGCGCTTGCAATGAGCGAGCCGAACGCCGGCTCCGACGTCGTCAGCATGAAGCTGCGCGCCGACAAGCGCGGCGATCGCTACGTGCTGAACGGCACGAAGATGTGGATCACCAACGGCCCCGATTGCGACACGCTCGTCGTTTATGCGAAGACGGACGTCGAAGCCAACTCGCGCGGCATCACCGCATTCATCGTCGAAAAGGGGATGAAGGGCTTCTCGGTCGCGCAGAAGCTCGACAAGCTCGGCATGCGCGGCTCGCACACGGGCGAGCTGGTGTTCCAGGACGTCGAAGTGCCGGAGGAGAACATCCTCGGCCAGCTCAACGGCGGCGTGAAGGTGCTGATGAGCGGACTTGACTACGAGCGCGCCGTGCTGTCGGGCGGCCCGACGGGCATCATGGCCGCGTGCCTCGACGCGGTGGTGCCGTATATCCACGACCGCAAGCAGTTCGGCCAGTCGATCGGCGAATTCCAGCTGATCCAGGGCAAGGTTGCCGACATGTACACCACGTTCCAGGCGTGCCGTGCCTATCTGTACGCGGTCGGCCGCCACCTCGATTCGGCAGGCAGCGACCACATCCGCCAGGTGCGCAAGGACTGCGCGGGCGTGATCCTCTACACGGCCGAGAAGGCGACGTGGATGGCCGGCGAGGCGATCCAGATCCTCGGCGGCAACGGCTACATCAACGAGTACCCGGTCGGGCGCCTGTGGCGCGATGCGAAGCTGTACGAGATCGGCGCCGGCACGAGCGAGATCCGCCGGATGCTGATCGGCCGCGAGCTGTTCGCGGAAACGATGTAACGCCCCACGTCACGCGAACGGAGCCCCGTCGATGCCGATCATCGAATCGAAACTGAACCCGCGCTCGGAAGACTTCCGCGCGAATGCCGCCGCGCTCGAGGCGGTTGTCGCCGACCTGCGCGCGAAGATCGAACAGCTCGCGCAAGGCGGCGGCCAGGCCGCGCGCGACAAGCACCTGTCGCGCGGCAAGCTGCTGCCGCGCGACCGCATCGCGCAACTGCTCGATCCGGGCGCGCCGTTCCTCGAGTTCTCGCAGCTCGCGGCGAACGGCATGTACAACGACGACGCGCCGGGCGCGGGTGTCATCACCGGGATCGGCCGGATCGCCGGCCGCGAATGCGTGATCGTGTGCAACGACGCGACGGTCAAGGGCGGCACCTACTATCCGGTCACCGTGAAGAAGCACGTGCGCGCGCAGGAAATCGCCGCGGAAAACCGGCTGCCGTGCGTGTACCTCGTCGATTCGGGCGGTGCGAACCTGCCGAACCAGGACGACGTGTTTCCCGATCGCGACCACTTCGGCCGCATCTTCTTCAACCAGGCGACGATGTCGGCGGCGGGGATCGCGCAGATCGCCGTCGTGATGGGCTCGTGCACGGCGGGCGGCGCATACGTGCCGGCGATGAGCGACGAATCGATCATCGTGAAGGAGCAGGGCACGATTTTCCTCGGCGGGCCGCCGCTCGTGAAGGCCGCGACCGGCGAGGAAGTGAGCGCCGAGGATCTCGGCGGCGGCGACGTGCATACGCGCCTGTCGGGCGTGGCCGACCATCTCGCGCAGAACGACGCGCATGCGCTGTCGATCGCGCGCAACATCGTCGATCACCTCGCGCCGAAGATCGCATCGCCGGTGGCGCTGCGCGAGCCGAAGCCGCCGCGCTTCGACGCAAAGAGCCTGTACGGCGTGATTCCGGTCGATACGCGCAAGCCGTTCGACGTGCGCGAGGTGATCGCGCGCATCGTCGACGATTCCGAATTCGACGAATTCAAGGCGCGCTACGGCACGACGCTCGTCACGGGGTTCGCGCACATCTGGGGCCACCCGGTCGGGATCGTCGCAAACAACGGCATCCTGTTCTCCGAGTCGGCCGTGAAGGGCGCGCATTTCATCGAGCTGTGCTGCCAGCGCAAGATTCCGCTCGTGTTCCTGCAGAACATCACGGGCTTCATGGTCGGGCGCAAGTACGAGAACGAAGGCATCGCGCGGCACGGCGCGAAGATGGTGACGGCCGTGTCGAACGCGAAGGTGCCGAAGTTCACGGTGATCATCGGCGGCTCGTTCGGCGCCGGCAACTACGGGATGTGCGGCCGCGCTTTCGGCCCGCGCTTCCTGTGGATGTGGCCGAACGCGCGCATCTCGGTGATGGGCGGCGAGCAGGCCGCATCGGTGCTCGCGACGGTGCGCCGCGACGGCATCGAGGCGAAGGGCGGTTCGTGGTCCGCCGAGGAAGAGGATGCGTTCAAGCAGCCGATCCGCGACCAGTACGAGCGCCAGGGCCATCCGTATTACGCGAGCGCGCGGCTGTGGGACGACGGCGTGATCGACCCCGCGCAGACGCGTGACGTGCTTGGGCTCGGCCTCGCCGCGTCGATGAACGCGCCGATCGAAGACACACGCTTCGGCGTGTTCCGCATGTAACGGCCGGGAGGGCTGAACGATGCGATACGAAACGATCAAGGTAAGTGAAGCCGGTCGCGCGGCGACCGTCACGCTCGCGCGTCCCGACGTGCGCAACGCGTTCAACGAGACGACGATCGCCGAGCTGACCACCGCGTTCGAATGGCTCGATGCGCACGAAGGCGTGCGCGCGATCGTGCTCGCCGCGGAAGGCGCGGCGTTCTGCGCGGGCGCGGACCTGAACTGGATGAAGAAGATGGCCGGTTACTCGGACGACGAGAACCGTGCCGATGCGCGCAAGCTCGCGCGGATGCTCAAGGCGATCCATCGCTGCGGCAAGCCGGTGATCGCACGCGTGCATGGCGATGCATACGCGGGCGGCGTGGGCCTGGTGGCGGCGGCCGACATCGCGATCGCTGCCGACAGCGTGAAGTTCTGCCTGTCGGAAGCGCGGCTCGGGCTGATCCCCGCGACGATCGCCCCGTACGTGGTGCGTGCGATGGGCGAGCGCGCGGCGCGCCGCTACTTCACGACGGCCGAGGTGTTCGACAGCGCGCGCGCGGCGTCGCTCGGCTTCATTCACGACGCGGTGCCGGCCGATGCGCTCGACGAAACGGTCGCGAAGCTGGCCGCGACGCTCGTCGCGAACGGCCCCGACGCGGTGAAGGCGTGCAAGCGGCTCGTGGCCGATGTCGCCGGCCGACCGCTCGACGCGACGCTGATCGAGCAGACCGCCGACTGGATCGCGCGCACCCGCGCTGGCGCGGAAGCGCGCGAAGGGATTGCGTCCTTCCTCGAAAAGCGCACGCCGTCGTGGCGTGAATGATCGCGCAGCGCGCGTGACCCCCTCTTTCCGGACGACACCGAAGCCATGTTCGACAAGATTCTGATCGCCAATCGCGGCGAAATCGCGTGCCGCGTCGCCGCGACGTGCAAACGTCTCGGGATCGCGAGCGTCGCCGTCTATTCCGACGCGGACGCGAACGCGAAACACGTGGCCGCATGCGACGAGGCCGTGCACATCGGCGGCTCGGCCGCCGCGGACAGCTACCTGCGCATCGAGCGCATCATCGAAGCCGCGCGCGCCACCGGCGCGCAGGCGATCCACCCCGGCTACGGCTTTCTGTCGGAGAACGAAGATTTCGCGCATGCGTGCGAAGCGGCCGGCATCGTCTTCATCGGGCCGCCGGTCGACGCGATCGCGGCGATGGGTTCGAAGGCGGCCGCGAAGGCGCTGATGCACGCGGCCGCCGTGCCGCTCGTGCCCGGCTATCACGGCGACGACCAGGACGCGGCCAACCTGCATCGCGAAGCCGACGCGATCGGCTATCCGGTGCTGCTGAAGGCCAGCGCGGGCGGCGGCGGCAAGGGGATGCGCGTGGTCGAGCGCTCCGACGATTTCCCGGCGGCGCTCGCGTCGTGCCAGCGCGAAGCCGCGAGCAGCTTCGGCAACGATCGCGTGCTGATCGAGAAGTACCTGACGCGCCCGCGTCACGTCGAGGTGCAGGTGTTCGGCGACACGCACGGCAATACGGTGTACCTGTTCGACCGCGACTGCTCGGTGCAGCGCCGTCACCAGAAGGTGCTGGAAGAAGCGCCGGCGCCGGGCTTGCCGGACGACGTGCGCCGCGCGATGGGCGAAGCAGCCGTCGCGGCCGCGCGTGCGGTTGCCTATGTCGGCGCGGGAACCGTCGAATTCATCATGACGGGCGACGCGTTCTACTTCATGGAAATGAACACGCGCCTGCAGGTCGAGCATCCGGTCACCGAGATGGTCACGGGGCTCGACCTCGTCGAGTGGCAACTGCGCGTCGCGTCCGGCGAGCCGCTGCCGCTGCAGCAGGATGAACTGCACGTGCAGGGCCACGCGCTCGAGGCGCGTCTCTACGCGGAGAACCCGGCGCGCGGCTTCCTGCCGTCGACGGGCACGCTGAAGCACCTGAGGTTGCCGGCAGGCGTCGAGTTCGCGATCGGTGCATCGGTGCGCGTCGACAGCGGCGTGCGCGAAGGCGATGCGATCACGCCGTTCTACGATCCGATGATCGCGAAGCTGATCGTCCATGGCGCCGACCGCGCGGAAGCGCTGAGCCTGATGCTGCGCGCACTGCGTGCCTGTGAAGTGGTCGGCCTGCACACGAACGCCGCGTTCCTGCAGCGGATCGTTGCGTGCGCACCGTTCGCGACGGCCGATCTCGATACGGGCCTGATCGAGCGTAACCACGACACGCTGTTCGCACCGCAAGAGCCGCCGCGCGCGATGCTGGCGCTCGCGTGCGCCGCGCTGTTCGCACGCGAACGCGGCGCGGCTGCGCAGGGTTCGTCGCCGTGGGGCGCGCTGCCGGACTGGCGACTGAACGGAGGCTATCGCCGCACGCTCGAATGGCACGCGGCCGAGCGCGAAGCGGACGTGACGGCCACGTACGAGGACGACGGCGCGGTTGCACGCCTCGCGACCGGCGGCGCCGCCGCGCAACCGTTCGCATGGACGCGTGGCGCCACGCCGCTCGATTTCGACGTGACGCTCGGCGGCGTTCGTAGCAGCGGCCGCGTGTATGCGGACGGCGACAACTTCCACGTGTTCACGCAAGGCACGGCGGAGACGTTCGAATGGCGCAACCTGCTTGCGCATGCGGGTGACGCGGAGCAGGGCGGTGGCCGCCTGACCGCACCGATGCCCGGCAAGGTGATCGCGGTGCTGGTCGAGCCCGGCCAGAAGGTCGAAGCGGGCACGCCGCTGATCGTGATGGAAGCGATGAAGATGGAGCACACGATCGGCGCGCCGAGCGCGGGCGTGGTCGCGGAAGTGCTGTACGGCGTCGGCGACCAGGTGTCGGATGGCGCGCAGTTGCTGATGATGGCGGAAGGCTGAGCGTCGCCTGTTTCGCCGTATGCGGGCCGGCTGCTGCGGCTGCCGGCCCGTCAATAAATAAAGCTTCGCGATTCTTTGCACGACCGCTACTGCGACGAGCCTGCTTCGATCGCCATGGCAAAACGAAGCAATGCGAATCTTTCGATTGCATTACGTCGTTCACTCTCCCTTCCGTCCTGACACGTGCCGCCACCTGCGTGCACGCCGCTCGCCTCCTTACGCGACACTGTCGTGTAACACGCTGAAATTAGCATCTCGCCGTCGACATGACCGGTGCACATCCGCGCCTGTGTCAAGTCATCACATCCACGGAGAGACGTTATGCGAAACTCGGCCCTACGGCCTTTCGCGGTCGTTGGTCTGATCGCGCTGACAGCACTCCTCGGTGCCTGCAACGACGACGTGACGGCCCCCGCCGCACCCGTCGCGCAGCAGAAGGCCGCTTGCGGCGGCGGCGTGGTCGCCACCGCGCAGATGCACTGTCCGCCCGGATTCACCGCACCTGCTTCCTCGCCCGCTTCCTGATCCCGGCTGTTTCCACCAGAAATCCAATCAAGAGCAACCAGCATGGCCACCCATTCGCGACGCGACTTTCTGAAGTTCTCCGCCGGCCTCGCCGGCGCGACCGCCGCCACCGCACTGCTTCCCGAATCGATCCGCAAGGCGCTGGCGATCGAGCCGAATTCCGTCACGGGCACGATCCAGGATGTCCAGCACATCGTCGTGTTCATGCAGGAAAACCGTTCGTTCGACCACTACCTCGGTCACCTGAGCGGCGTGCGCGGCTACAACGACCGCTTCCCGGTCACGTTGCCGAACGGCAAGCCGGTGTGGTTCCAGCCGCGGCAGGAGGACAAGACGAGCGTGATCGCGCCGTTCCGCTACGACACGACCAACCCGGGCGTGAACGCGCAATGTATCGGCGGCCTGCCGCATACGTGGGCGACGACGCACGGTGCGATCGACAACGGTCGCGCGGATCAATGGGCGGTGCAGAAGTCGAACATGACGATGGGTTACCACGTCCGCGACGACATCCCGTTCCATTACGCGCTCGCGGATGCGTTCACCGTGTGCGACAACTACTTCTGCTCGATTCCGGGCAACACGCACCCGAACCGCATGTACCTGATGACGGGCATGGTCGACCCGCTCGGCACGGGCGGCGGCCCGCTGCTCGACAACACCGACTACATCGACAACCAGTTCGACAAGATCCAGTTGCCGCCCTTCAGCTGGACGACGTACCCGGAGCGTCTCGAGAAAGCGGGCATCTCGTGGCAGATCTACCAGCAGGGCACCGGGTTCGACAACTTCACCGGCAACTACGGCACGAACATGCTCGCGTGCTTCAACAACTTCGTGAACGCGCCGGCCGGCTCGTCGCTGCAGACGCGCGGGATGAGCACGCGCCCGATCACGCAGCTGAAGGCCGACGTGCAGGCGAACGCGCTGCCGCAGGTATCGTGGCTGCTGCCGCCCGCCGCGTATTCGGAGCATCCGAAGTTCACGCCGCTGTATGGCGCGTACTACCTGTCGACGATTCTCGATGCGCTGACGTCGAATCCGGAAGTCTGGAGCAAGACCGTCCTGCTGATCATGTACGACGAGAACGACGGCTTCTTCGATCACGTCGTGCCGCCGTCGGCGCCGACGCTGCCGGGTTCCGGCATGAGCACCGTGGATGTGTCGCTCGAGCGGCACAACGTCGTGACCTCGACGCAAACGGGCACGTACACGGCCGACAACCTGCCATACGGCCTCGGCCCGCGCGTGCCGATGTTCGTGGTCTCGCCGTGGTCGAAGGGCGGCTTCGTCTGCTCGCAGGTGTTCGATCACACGTCGGTGCTGCAATTCATCGAGAAGCGCTTCGGCGTGATGGAAACGAACATCTCGCCGTGGCGTCGCGCGATCTGCGGCGACCTGACGTCGGCGCTCGACTTCTCGAAATCGGATGCCACGCTGCCGACCCTGCCGAGCACGCAGGCGTATGTCGCGCAGGCGGACCTGCAGTGCTCGCGCGCGTCGTCGCAGACCGCGCCGGCCAGCACCGCGCAGCAGGTCGTGACGGCGCAGGAGGCCGGCACGCGGCCGGCGCGCGCGCTGCCGTACGAGCTGCACGTGACCGGCCAGCTGCAGGCGCAGGGCTACGCGGTGACGTTCGCGAATACCGGTGCGCAAGGCGCGCACTTCTGGGTCTATACGGGTGACGCGACCGCGATGCCGCGCCGCTACACGGTCGAAGCGGGCAAGCAGCTGACCGATACGTGGGCGCTCGACGCGAACGGCAATTACCTGGTGAGCGTGTGGGGCCCGAACGGTTATTTCCGGCGCTTCGCGGGTTCGGCCGCGGCGGATGCCGGCGCGAAGCCCGAAATCACGCCGTGCTACGACACCGCCAACGGCGACGTGTACGTGACGATCGCCAACGCGGGCACCGGCACGCTGACGGTCACGGCGACCGATGTCGCGTACGGCGGCGCAGCGCGCACGCTGACGGTGCCGGCGGGGCAGCGCGTCGAGGCGCGCTGGGACCTGTCGTGCAGCAGCCACTGGTACGACCTGCAGTTCGTGGTGGCGGGGAATGCAGGCTGGACGCGCCGCATCGCGGGGCACGTCGAAACCGGCAAGCCCAGCCTCACCGACCCGGCTGCTGTCGCGCCGACGATTGCGCCGGTCTGACGGTCGTCCGTGTGTGCCGGCTCCCGCCGGCAGGCGATGAGGGCCTTCGCGGACCGCGCCTGGCTTCCGGCTCCGCGAGCGTTCGTCAATCGTGAAAAAGGCGCCGCATGGCGCCTTTTTTTATTCATCGTGCAAGCAGGATACGTCGATCCCGAATGGAATCTCGCTCGTGAAATCAGGTCGGACGGAATACCACGTATTGGTCGCCATCGATTTTTTCCATGTACCGGGAGTCATGGAGTGTCAGGTTGACCGGCTGGAGCATATTTTCATTCGCGGCCTCCTGTTCGCTGCTGGCGCGCGTATTGAATAGATTCGAATTGTTTGCGGAGTTCACAAGCGAATCAAGACGCGTCGCGTTCCAGTCGAGGTGTCCTCTGAGCAGGTAGAAGTGCATGACCCCACATTGCTGATGCGCCCAGAAGTCATGCCACACGAATGAATCGGGCCGCCAGACGGAGTTGTGGCTCTCGAAGTACGACGCTCCGCTCATCGGCATGCACTCGGGAGTCGAAATGATGATGTACCGCGATCGATAGTTGAGGAACTCCAGCAAATCGCGACCCTGGGAGTGACGCATGTGTTCGATCACGTCTCCCAGGATGACCGTGTCATACGCGTCACCAGATCGTTCATAGAGCGTGTCGCTGACGCCGGAAATGATGTCGTCGTACCCGTTCTCGATCAGGAAGGGATGTGTCTCCTGGTCGCATTCCAGCGCCGTAAAACGGCAATCCGGCACGACCTGCTTGAGCAGCCGCCCGTATTTCCCGCCGCCAGCCCCGATATCCAGAATGCTGTTCGGGTTGATTGCGTTGACGAGATGCTGAGTGAGTTGGTCGAAGGTCGGCCATGAATACCCGATCTGTTCCATGCTGATCTCCCGTCAAGGCTGGTTCGAAAAATGGATCGGGGCCATGTAGCGGCCCCACGCATTCGTGCGCCGTCGCGTTGGCCACTCTGAACGAGGGCGTCAGCGCAGCACGCCGTCGTCGTGCGCCATCATCAGCGCCCGCATCGCGGACCACATCCCGTAGTAATGCACGATGTAGCTGTCCGCACGGCGAAACAGCCAGGGCGTGTTGAAGCGGATGAGATCGTCCACGCCTTCACCGTGCAATTGCCCGTCGTGCTCCATCGCGCGAATGAAATGCAGCTGGTCGCCATCGCTCGCATAGACGCTCGACCGGTCGTGCAGCGCGGCGATCGTCGTCATCATGTCGCGCAGCATCGCGTCGTTGCGCCCGGTGCGCCGGAACGCCATCACGCCCGAGTTGAACGCCCACTGGCCGATGTCGTGCGCGAGCAGCCAGTCGCGGCCTTCGAGTAGCGGCGCCAGCGGCTTCTGCTGGTCTGCGATCAGCACGTCGGCATCGAGCCACACGACCCATTCGTGATGCTGCAGGTACGCATGCAGCAGCCACGGCTTGAACCAGTTGCCGGTCGCGTTCAGGCCGATCTCGGCCGGAATGTCGCGATGCACGTAGAGCGTGTAGCCGTGCGTGTCGCAGTAGCGCCGGAAATTCCGTTCCGCGACGCGCGCATAGCTGCCGATGTTCGGCGTATAGAGCGTCATCAACGCAATCGGGCGGCCCGGATTGTAGGTGCTGCGCTCGGCGGCTTCGTCCGGCGTGTTCGCGGCTTCGTGATCGAACGAGAACATCGGCCGGCCGGCGGCCCGGCATCGATTGACGTACGCCACGAGCGTATCGCGGAAGCGCGGTGTCGTGCCTTTCCGTTCGGGATCGTGCGGCGTGTCGTCGATGCTGATCGCGAACGTCGGTTCGCGGCTCCACATCGGATCGAGGTCGGGGCTGGTCGGCATGACCGGATACAGCCCGTCGATCGGCGTCATGTAGTGATGCGTGTCGAACTCCGCGAACAGCGCGGCCTCCGAGGTCAGCCGCGGTTCGCTGCCGAGCTTGCAGCGCTGCACGAGCTGCATCACGATCGCCCGCACGGACGCGGTATTGCGCCAGACCTGTACGTCGACTTGCGGCAGCGGGGGCGCGAACGCGTCGACGAACAACATGTCGCGGCCGCTCATCAGGCGATCGAGCGCGACGGGCTCGATGATCGCCGCATCTTCGCTGAGCAACAGCACGAGTTCGCCGGGCTGCGCGCCGCGCAGCACATGGAGCAGTGATTCGTAGCGATAGAGCGGCCGCAACGGCAGCGCCTGCGGCATCGCGGACGCGTCGACGATTTCGTGGCGATATCCGTGCGCCTGCGCGTATTGCCGGTGATTCTCGAGGCTGGCGGGCGCGTCGTGGCTGAAATGGCTGAGGACGATCATCGCGCGCTCCGACGGCCGCGAAGCGGGTGACGGCGGGCGCCGGGCGCGGGGTGTTTGCGCGCGGCATCGCGGCCGGGCACGCGTTCGTGCGCGTGCCGCCGCTGTTCGTGATGGATTGCCCGGAAGACTTGCGCGGCGTCGCGTTCCATTCTGTCAGCCATTTTTCCGCAGCGTTGCTGCGAGGTCGTTTTCTGCCCGCGCTGGATGCCGATACCGCCCGGCCATCCCCCGGCATGCCGGTAGCGCGGCTGGTCGCCGGAGTATCGCATAACCCGCTCGCGGATTTGCATGCGCCGGCCGCGCGCTGACCATCCCTGACAGTATGGGGCCGGCGCTCCGCTAGAATGCCGGGTTGCCGCCGGCGAGTGCCGCTTGACGCGGGCGGCGCTCCGCGCGCTACACTGCGTCCATTCCATCCCCATCCAACCTTCCATCCCGCCGACGATGACGTCTCCTGTCCTGAACGGCCTGCGCATCGGTATCACGATCGGACTGCGTGCCCCCGACGAAAGCCTGTGGATCAACGGCATCAAGCAGAACGCGCTGTTTCTCGCGAAACTGCTGATGGCGTCGCCGCACGGCTACCGCGTGACGCTGGTCAACACCACCGATGTGCCGCTCACCGACGCGCTGCCGTGGGATCGCAACGTGTACGACACGCGCCCGTTCGCCGACATGAAGGATTCGCTCGACGTGGTGATCGAGCTCGGCGGGCAGATCGACGGCGAACAGACGGCGTACCTGAAGTCGCGCGGCGCGAAGCTCGTCAGCTACTGCTGTGGTGTCGAGTACATCAACGCGATGGAATCGATGCTGTTCGGCCGCCGGATGTGGGATTCGCTGTTCATCAACCGCGGCTACGACGAGGTGTGGGCGATTCCGCAGATCGCGCCGTCGTCGCTGCCGTTCCTGCAGTCGCTGCGCCGCTGCCCGGGGCGCGTCGTGCCGTTCGTGTGGGACCCGATGTTCCTGAGCGCGCGCGCCGCGTCGCTGCCCGGGAATGGCGAATACCGGCCGCGCAGCGAGCCCGGCAAGCGGCTGACCGTGATGGAGCCGAACCACAACGTCGTGAAGTTCTGCGTGTATCCGATGCTGATCATCGACGAAGCGTATCGTCGCGATCCCGACGCGGTCTGCTTCGCGCACGTGACGAATGCCGACCGCCTCGCGCACGACAGCCCCGAGTTCGTGATGCTGATGAACTACCTCGACATCGTGCGCGCGGGCAAGGCGAGCTTCGTCGGGCGCTTCGATACGCCGCTGTTCCTGGCCGACCTGACCGATATCGTCGTGTCGCACCAATGGTCGAACCCGCTCAACTATTTCTATTTCGACGTGTGCTGGCAGGGCTATCCGCTCGTGCACAACGCGAGCCTCGCGCCCGATCTCGGCTACTACTATCCGGACAACGACGTGCAGCAGGGCGCCGATGCGCTGCTGCGCGCACTGCATACGCACGACGACGACTGGGAAGCGTACACGCGGCGCCAGCGCGAGATCCTCGGCCGCTATACGTCGGCGAATCCTGCACTGGTTGCCGAATACGACGCGCTGCTCGCGAACCTGGTCGGCGGATCGGCCGCATAAGGCCCGATTTTTCGGACGGCGCACACCGTTGCGCCGAATCCCGCCATCGGGATTGTCCCGCCCTAATGTCTGACGAAATAATGCCGTTAAAAAAGAAACCGCCGAACCCGATCGGTTCGACGGTTTTTTGAAGGCACGAATTTGACGGCTCCGAGGGAAGTCCGTCAGAAAACATTTTATAGGTTAACAAGTATTCAAGATTGTTAAACATGTTTCAATCGATAATCTTCATATGAATTAACTTGATATTATCGATTCAAAGTGGCTTGATTCCGGTTTGTATATTTAATAATTCGTTTGAAACGAGAAAATTGAATGCTGCGATGATCGAATGACGTGCGGCAGCCGATTTTCGGTGAAGAGCAAGCCGGTAAACCGGCCTCCGTGGCGGGTCCGGCAGCGATTGCAGGCAGTGCTGCACGAGCCGGTATTTATCCGATCAATTGCGAATTTCCTGATTTTCGGGGCCCGTGAATTGCGGGAAAATTGAGTCGGGCAAGGTTGTTTAGACGAGAATAATAAACGGCGTCCGGATCAGGGTTCCGCAATTTGCGTTAGTGTGACCTGTCGCACAGTCGGTATCGCGCGTACATGGTGTATTTCCAGTAACTGAATATCGTTGAAAAATATCGAATTTGACGGCGCGCCGAAGCGAAAAGTACGCTCCCGGAAAAGATCGACATAACAGGATGGGCCGGGTAGGCGGCGGAGCGCGTCATGGTCGGCTTGCTTCGCATGTTTCTTGAGGTCGAGCCGCGATCGGCGGCTCGCCATTTGCCGGAGCGCCGGATGAATGCGGTCGAAGCTCGCCTGGAGGCGAATCGGGAAGCGAATCGTGACGAAATCGATCTCGTGTTCGGCGCCCCCGACGATCATCCCGACCTCGCGTCGGTACGCAGTTTCGTGGAAAGCCGGCTCGGGTTCGCGCAAGAGCCCGTGTGCCGGGCCGACCTGTCGGGCGGTGTGCTGTATCAGGAATGCCTGGCGCGATTGCGGTGGGGCGAGCGCGATGCGCTGCCGCCGATCGCGTTCCTGCCGCGCCTCGAGGCGCTCGGGCTGATGCGGTGGTTCGACCGGCTCGTGGTCGGCCGGACGATCGACGCGCTGCGCGCCGATCCGGCTGCCGTCTACGGCTGCAACGTGGCGGCGGCGAGCGCGGTGGTCGACGACGCGTGGCTGGCCATCTTCAGGCGGCTCGAGCGCGAGCCGTCGGTCGCGGCGCGGCTGGTGGTCGAGATCACGGAGACGGGGCCGCTGAATCCCGTCGCGGGGCGATCGTTCGTGAACCGCTTCCGGCAAGCCGGGTGCCGCATCGCGATCGACGATTTCGGTGTCGGCTTCAGCGCCTTGAACAACCTGGTGGTCGGCAATCCCGACATCGTGAAGCTCGACCGGTCGATCCTGTCGTTGATCAAGCGCAACGCGATCGGGCGCTACCAGTTCCGCCGGCTGATCGCGTTTGCGCACGAAGGTGCGCGACACGTCGTCGTCGAAGGCGTGGAGAGCGAGGTCGACCGTCAGATCATCGTGGATGCCGGCGTCGCCTGGGCGCAGGGCATCCGTTTTTCATGGCGGTCGCCGGCCGCCGCGTGACGACGCGGGAACAGGCGAGGTGGCGTGCATGATGCACGCCGATGTCGGGCGTGATCGGCGCGTGGCCGGGACGAATCGCAAAGGGGCGTGAGCATGGCAGGGACGAAGGCCGGAGGCGGGACGGGCACGCAGGTGGCCGGTGCGCGCGACCTCGTCGCGATCGCCGAGCTGGCCGACATGCTGTGGCAACTGGGCGCCGAATCGACCGATGTGCCGATCGACGTCGCGCCGTATCTCGACGGCCTGAAAGCCATTGCGCGTCGCATTCAGCGCATGGCACCGCTCGACGCCGGCGGCCGCGAGCTGGCGGCGCGGCACTATTACGCGGGCGTCATCGGGGGCGCGTGCGGCGACGATTCGGCCATCGCGCGGGGCGTATCCGACAGTCTCGTCAAGCAATCCGGCGGCGCCAGCCGGCCGGTCGTGCATTGCTTCGCGGTGCTCGCTCGGATGGGACGGCGGCATGGCCGTACGTTCGCCGCGCAGAGCGGCGATCGGGTGCTGGTCTAGCGCCTGTTCACGTCAGCAGCGGGCCCCGCCACAACGCAACGCGCGTGCGGCCCGCGTCGGCCTCAACCGGGCACAGCGGCCCCGGCCTGTATCAAATCGATCAATCCTTCCCGAATCCGCCGAGCACGAACGCCATCGCGCGGTCGACCGCGTCGTCCCATTGCCCGATGCGCGAGGCGCGCACGATCCGGATGCCCGGATAGAGCGGGGTACGCGCGCCGGTTTCCCAGCGTGCGTCGGCCTTCGGACTGAGCAGCAGCACGGCCGGCACACCGAGCGCGCCGGCGAGGTGGATGTGCGCGGTGCAGGTGGTCACCACGGCGTCCAGCGCCAGCATCAGCGCAGCCAGGTCGCTGAAATCGCCGATCGCGTGATGCGGGAACGTCACCGGCAGGTCCGATTGCTCGGACTGTGCGGACAGGTCGCGGTTGATGCAGTACGCGGCGTGGCCGTGCATTCGCGTCAGCGGCGCGAGGTCGCGCAGGCTGGCCGCGCGATGAAAGCGTGCGTCGCTTTCGTCGCGCCCCCGCCAGTTGAGCCCGATGCGGCGCGTGCCGACGGGATGGCCATCGTGCCGCACGCGCTCGCGCCACGCGGCCGCGTGCTCGGGCGGGCACGACAGGTACGCGGCCGCCGATCCTTTGGGTGCCGGTGCGTAGCCGAACTGTGCGGCGAGCACCAGGAACGAACACCAGTAGTCGTGCGCGATCTGCGACGTGTCGACCCACGCGCCGTGCGCACCGATGAATTCGATGTGCGGGAACGTGTGACGCAGCAGGCCCGTCAGCGCGTCCGGAACGACGACGGTCACGCTCGTGCAGCCGAGCGTGTCGAGAGCGCCGAGGTAGCGCGCGTACTGGAGCTGGTCGCCGACGCCGCCGTAGCTGAGCACCAGCAGCCGCTTGCCTTGCAGCGGCTGGCCCTGGTAGAGCCGCTCCGTCGGCAGCCCGAACTGCGCGGCCGTCAGGACGTTTTCGCTTGCAAGGGTGGCGCGGGCGGCTTCGTCGCGCCGGCCGGCGCGCAGCAGCAGCATCGAACGCATCAGCTCGATGTCGCCGCGCGTCGCGTCGGGGAGCGCGGCCGGATCGCCGAAGCGCTCGAGTGCCGCAAGCCCTGCGTCGGGCGCACCGGCGAAGCCGTAGCACGACGCGAGTTGCAATGCGATCGCGTCGTCGTCGAGCCCGCGGCCGCGCGCGCGTTGCCAGCGGTCGATCGCATGCCCCCACTCGCAGCGCGACTCGTGGTCGAGCGCGCGGTTCCAGTTCGTTTCGGGTGCGTCGGTGTCGGCGGCGGGCGCTGCCGGCGGGGACGTATCGGCGTCGGCCGTCGTTTCGATGGCAATCGGCTCGAACGAGATGGCCAGCCGCTGCGGGTCCCAGCGCGCGTTCGGCACGCAAAGCAGATTCAGTTTGTCGACCCGGTAGAACGTATAGTCGAGGCCGGCGAAGGTGGCGATGATCGGCGCCTCGCCGACTTTCCAGTATTCGACCCAGCACCACGGCAGATGCGTTTCGATCAGCCGACGCGCACCGCGTAGCGCGTCGATCTCCATCCCTTCGATGTCGAGCTTCAGGAAATCCAGCCGCGGCAGGCCGAGCGAATCGAGCGTGATGACCGGCGTCGGCGTGCCGCCTTCCGCGTGTGCGTCGACGAGCGAGATCTGGCCGAAATCGGTGTCCTGCCCGTAATCGACGTCGGGCACCTTCATCGTGCCGTTGACGCCCGCGAGCCCCATGTTCAGCAGATGGACGTTGTCGAGCTGGTTGAGCGCGACGGTGCCGCCGAGCGCATGGAACAGCGTACGCTGCGGCTCGAACGCGTACACGCGGCCGCCGCGCGCGCGCAGCCGGTGCGCGATCGGCACGCACACGAGCCCCGCATTCGCACCGCCGTCCACGGCGATCGCATCGTCCGGCAACTGGTCGATCACCTGCAGGATCGCGTCGAGCTCGGGCTGGATGTGCGGCCGCCCGGTCTTGATCAGCGCCTCGGCCTGAAACTCGCAGTGCCGGTTGATGACGAACGGGCCGTGAATCGAATCGATCACGACGAAATTGCGGACGATCTGATTCATGGTCGGGCGCGTGGACGGATGGGGTCAGCCGAGCGTGCGGCCGGCGAACAGCTGCTGGATCTGCGCGGAATACGCGTGGACGTTGTGCTCGGCGTGCGTGTCGACCTGGTGCAGGCAGCGGCGGGCCGCGGCCGCATAGTCGTCGAGCCGCGCGTCGTGCGTCTGCGCGGCGGTCGCGATCGCACGCGCCGCATCGAAGATCTCGAAGTCCGGGTAGTAGTAGCCGACGTCGCGCAGGAACGGCGAGTTGTGCACGAGCGGGTAGTTGCCGTACAGCGCGTCGTACAGCAGGTAGTTGAGGCCGTTTTCCCAGTGATGGGACACGACGATGTCGGTGTGATGCGCGGCCCACGCGACGAACGGCGCGCGCACGTCGGCGGTGGCCTTGCCGTCGCGCACCATCTCGAGCCCGAGCGCGAGATGCTTGAAGGCGACGTTTTCCTTCTTGTCGAACGTGTTGGTCATGAACACGTGCTCGACGAGCTCCGGATGCTCGACGTAGCACGCGTTCGCGGCAAGCATCGGCACGATCGCGCTCTTCACGACGTTCAGGTTCGGCTCGAAGAACGCGATGCGCTTCGCGGTGCCGTGGTTGCGATAGCCGAAGCGCGCCTTCAACTCAGGATCCGCGTCGAGGCTGCGCTCGATGAAATACGGCGACCAGATATGCGGCAGCTCGATCACCGGTGCGCGATAGACGGCCTGGAAATAGGCCGCGCACGTGTGCATGTGCTGCGGGTTGGTCCAGATCTCGTCGAACTGCACGCGGTTCGGGTTCGGCCGCCATTGGTTCTTCTCGAAGTTGATCGTCTCGACGGCGATCACGTAGTCGTTGCCGAAGCGGTACGACACGCACTTGCCGCCGCGCCGGCGCACGGCCTCGGTGTGGGTCGAATCGATGAACGCGTTCATTTCGATCAGCAGGTCGGTCTGGTGGACGACGGCCGACAGCGGCCGCAGCGCGTCGCCGAACGCGTCCATCATCAGCGCTTGCGGATAGTCGGTGATGCCGTCGTCGTGCGCGAGCCAGACCTCGCCGATCAGCGGCGACTGCTTCAGCAGCATGTACAGGTACACGCAGTGCTGGTTCGCGCCGTTGTACCAGATCGACTGCGTCGCGTCGCGCTGCACGTTCATCGTTATCGCGACATTGATCTTCATGTTGTCTCCGTGTCGTCGGCGCGATGCCTATTTCGCGATGTCCCGGATCCTGCGCGGCGCGTAGCCGGTCAGATGCCAGTGTCCGTCGCTTTCGAGGCGGAAGCTCACTTTTTCGTACACCGTCGCGCCGGTGGTCAACGTCGTCACATAATCGACGCTCGCATACAGGCCATCGGGTACCGTCGTCGCATTCGTGTAGCGATCGCGCGAGATTCGTTCCCAGTCTCGGTGGCGCACCATGGCGACCGTTTGCCATGCGCCACGGAGATCGCTTGCGAACTGCTCCTGTTTGAAGCGGGTCTTGATGAAATCGGCCGAGTCGAGCCAGAGGTCGTTGAACTGACCGGCTGCGAGCTGCTTGAATACCTTGTCGGCGTCCTGCAGCAATTCATCCGCGGAATCTCCCGCGGATTGCGCGTGCGCGCTGAATGCCAGCGACGCGACGGCGAGGCCGATCAGCCATTTCGCGCGAGTGAAGGTCAGTACATGCATGTCGGGCTCCGAAGCAGAGGGTTCGCGTCACGCGTCGCGATAGAGTGACGCGATCGCGTCCGAATACGCGGCGACGTTCTGCGGGTTGTAGATGCTGACGGAGCTGAGCACGTGCTTCGACTCCTCGCGGTACGCCTCCAGGTTTGCGTCATGCTCGGCGAACGCCTTCAGCAGCGCGCGGCCGCCGGCCTGGCAGTCGAAGTCCGGGTAGAAATACCCGGCCTTGCCGAGGAACGGCGAGTTGTGGATCAGCGGGTAGTCGCCGTACAGCAGCTCGTAGTACAGGTAGTTCTGCGCGTTTTCCCACGTGTGCGACACCACCGCATCGCCATACGCGGCCATGAACTCGTACACCGCGTAGCGGCTTTCGAACGTCGTGATCCCGTGGTTCACGATGTCGAGGCTCTTCGCGAAATGGACGAACGTCGCATGTTCCTTCAGGTGCAGCGTGTTGCACACGCGCACGAACTCGAGGAAATCCGGTTTCGCGCGATACGCTTCCTCGGCCACCAGCATCGGGATGACGCTCGTCTTCACCATGCAGATGTTCGGCTCGAACATCGTCACGCGCCAGCGCGGCTTGCCGGGTTCATAGCCGAACGACAGCCCGGCGCCGAGCGTCGCGCGCGCCTTGTCGAACAGCATCGGGTGCCAGATGTGCGGAACGATCGTGACGGGCGCGCGCAGGCCTGTCTGGTAATAGTGCAGGCACGAGCGCTCGAACTCGGGAATCGTCCACACGGCGTCGTACGGCGCGCCCGAGAACAGGAAACCCGACGGCTTGTCGAACATCGCGCGCTCGATGTCGATCACGTAGTCGTTGCCGACGCGCATCGTGACGACCTTGCCGCCGCGCTCACGGAACGTGCGCAGGTAGTCGGCGCCGAACTGCGCGCTCATTTCGATCAGCACGTCGCAGCGCTGCAGCGCTTCGTCCATCGACAGCAGCGGCACGTCCCATTCGCCGAGCATCATCTGCGGATCGGCGATCTGTTCGCCACCGTTCACCATCACGGCTTCCGCGACCAGCGGCGACTGGCGCAGCAGCAGGATCAACAGCAGGCAGTTCTGGAAGATGCCGTTTTCCCACAGCGACTGGCCGGCGCCGCGCACGAACAGCGACACGCCGACGACGAGACGCTTGCCCTCGCCGGGCGCTTGACGGGCATTGGAGTCCGACATGCGTATTCTCCGGTTCAGGCGACCAGACGCGAGACAAACGCGTCGAGGTTCGCGGGGTTGTCGATCGAGACCGATTGCAGCAGCCGGTCGGCCTTCGCGCGGTAGTCGTCGAGGCGTTCGTCGTGATGAAGCCACGCTTCGAGCAGCGCCCGGCCGCCCGCGGCGGAATCGAAGTCCGGGTAGTAGTAACCGGCATCGCCGATCAGCGTCGAGTTGTGGATCAGCGGGTAGCCGCCATACAGCACGTCGTAATACAGGTAGTTCTGCCCGTTTTCCCAGTGGTGCGACACGACCGCGTCCGCATGGCGCGCCATGAAGCCCGGCAGGTCGAGGCGCGGCTCGAAGGTGGCCTTGTGCTGGCGCACGAGATCGAGGCTGTTCGCGAAGTGCACGAAGGTCGGATGTTCCTTCATGTGCAGCGCGTTCACCACGAACATGTGCTGAACCGCGTCCGGGCGCGCACGGTAGAACTCGTCGCACGCGAGCATCGGGTAATGGCAGGACTTGGCGACCGAGATGTTCGGTTCGAGCATCGCCAGGTGCCACGGGCGGCGGCCCGGCCGATAGCCGAACGTCGCGCCTTCCGCGGCGAGAGCGGCGATGCGGCGCTCGAGGAAGTACGGCGACCAGATGTGCGGCATCAGGTGGACCGGCGCGCGCAGGATGGTCTGCAGCATCGGCGCCGCGGTCTTGTCGTATTGCGGCAGCAGCCACACTTCGTCGAACGGCGCACCGTTGAAGATGTGCCCCGACGGTTTGCCGAAGATCGGGGTTTCGCACAGGCCGGCGTATACGTGCCCGCAGAAGAACGCGGCGATTTTCTTGCCGAGCGCCTTCATGTGCCTGAGCCATTCCACCGGCAGCTGCGCGCCCATTTCGATCACGACGTCGAGTTCGTGCGTGACGTCGGAGGGTTTCACGAGCGGGATGTCGAGGCCGTCGAGTTCGAGGCCGGCCGGCAGCGCGTTGGCGTCGCCGCCGTTCAGGAAGTAGACGGGGCCGACGCGATCCGAGCGCTTGAGCATCATCGCGAGGAACGCGATGTTCTGGTGTATGCCGTTTTCCCAGATCGCCTGGCCGTCGCGCGCAAACAGCGAGATGCCGACCGCCGGCCGTTGCTTGCGGGTGCCGCCCGAGGCGGCTTCAATGATGTCCGTCACCGGTTGGTTTCCTCTGCGGCGTCGTGCGTCCGGGCATCGCGTCGAGCGTCTGGCCTGGAAGCGGCGCGCCGTGGATTGTCATGGTTGCAGGTGCGCCGGTGCGCCGCGGCGGGCGAATCGGGCGACCGGGTTCGCGAGGGCGGCAGCCGGTTTCCGGCGTGTCGTCGGGCACGCCGGCACGGCGTGCGATTCGGGCAGGCTGCCCCGGCGACTGTCTGCGGCGATTGTGGCACGGAAACCGCCGGTTTTGGCGGGACGTGACGAACTTTGACATAGCCGCCGGCCAACGGAAACGGGCGCC
>NZ_JAAGPE010000009.1:0-75893 GCF_017104605.1 Burkholderia sp. Ac-20384
TTGGTCGACGAGCGCCGGCTGGCGCGCGATCTCGGCCTCGTCGTTGGCCACCGCCGCGCGGGCGGCTTCCACGTCGGCCTGCGCGCTCGTCAGCGCGGCGCGAAAGTCGCGGTCGTCGATGCGCAGCAGCAGCTGGCCGGCCCGCACGTGCTGGTTGTCGTCGACGAGGACCTCGACGAGCGGCCCGGCGACGCGCGGTGCGACGAGGGTGAAGTCGGCCGCGATGTACGCGTCGTCAGTCGCTTCGGTATGCGAATCGATGAGGCGGTGCGTGCCGGCGCAGGCCGCGACACCGACGGCGATCACGAGCGCGGCGGCGGCAAGCGCCTTGTGCTTGGGGGAGATGGCGGATGACATGGCGATCGTCTCTCAGTGCGAGGAAGGAGGTTGCGGGGCCCACGGCGGTGCGATCCGCACCGGCAGCAGCGGCACGAGCAGCAGCAGGCCGAACGCGACGCAGGCGGCCAGCCGGTACAGGTCGGCCGAGGCCAGCACCAGTGCCTGCTCGTGCAGCCGGTGCGCGAGCGGGGCGAGGCCGGTTGCGTTGTCGAGCATGGCCCCGGCGCTCAACTGCGCCCGGTTGCCGAGCTGGTCCACCAGCCGGTTCGAATGCAGGTGTTCGCGGGCCGTGCCCCATGTTTCGAGCAGGCCAGTGGCCAGCGCTGCCGAAAAGGTTTTCAGGGAATTGAACATGGCCGACGCGAACGGCCCTTCGGCGGGCGGCAAGCCGGTGGTGACGCCCATCAGGATCGGCAGGATCAGCATCGGTTGCGCGACGATCTGGAGCGACTGGAGCCAGTAGAAGTCGTCGCGGATCCACTCGGCCGTAATCCGGCTGCCCGCGACGCAGGTGAGCGCCATCAGCAGGCAGCCGGTGGCCAGCACCCAGCGCGAATCGACCCACCGCAGGTTCAGGAGCGCAGCCGTCAGCGGCAGGCTGAGCAGCAGCGGCACGGCGACCAGCAGCGACAGCGGCGTGGTCTGCAGCGGCCGGTAGCCGTGCACGCCGGCAAGATGGTGGCCCGGTATCGCGACCACCGCGGTCAGCAGCACGACCGCGCCGGCCAGCGTGAGCAGTCCGTGCGTGAAGTTGCGGCGCGCCAGCAGTTGCAGCCGGAAGAACGGCAGAGGATGAAACCATTCGTTGACGAGGAAGGCGGCGAGCAGGGTCAGGCCGCCGGCCGTCAGTGCGCGGATCGTCGCCGACTCGAAGCCGTCGAGCCGGTCGGCCTGAAGCAGCGCGACGACGAGCATCGCCACCGCGGGAAATCCGGTAAGGAATCCGGACCAGTTGAACGCGCGCAACCGCTCGGGCTTCGGTGTATCGGCGGGCAGGCCGTAGGCGATCGCCGCGCAGCAAGCGATGCCGAGCGGCACGATTTGCCAGAACACCATGCGCCAGTCGGCGAACTCGGTCCACAGCGCGGCGAGCGGGGTGCCGAGCGCCGGCCCGAAGGTCGCCGTCATCGCATAGCCTGCGAGCCCGTACAGCTTCGCTTTCGGCGGCAGGTAGCGAAGCGCTGCGATGATGAGCATCGGCGGCAGGCAGCCGCCGGCGATGCCCTGCATGACGCGCAGCACGGTCAGCGCGGCGAAGCCCGGCGCGAACGGGCACAGCACGCCCAGCATCAGCGTCGCCAGCACCGCGCCGATCGTGAAGCGCTTCAGCGTGAAGGTGACGCCGAACCACGGCGCGAACACCATGGTCGCGACGTTGGCACCCTCGAACAGTGCGGTCAGCCAGCTGCCATCGTCGTGTCCGATGGAGAACGCGCCACGGATGTCGGCCATCGCGGCGGCAGTGACCTGTTCGTTGAGGATGGCCAGCAACGATGCGACGAGCATGCCGGCGAGGCCGGTCGCAAGGCGCGGCGTCAGGATGGGCGGCGCGGCGGCGCTGGCCTGGGCCGGAGGCGCCGTGGCGATGGCCGGCAAGGAAACGGTGTTCATGATGTCTGATGTGTCGAATGGGTTCGGATCCTGTGGGGTCTGGCGGGTGGCGTTCACGAAACCGCTACCGTGAAAGCACGATACATCCTTCATGATTTGCCGATAATTGGTCTGATTCTGGAATCATCCTCTCGAAAATCGGGAGGATAAGCGCGTAAAAAAGCGCCGACGGATTCCCGTACGGCGCGCATGTCTGGCGATGGGAAAAGGGCGACGGGATACGTGCCGGTGCGTGGCGAGCCCGCGGCCGGCTGCGGCGGATCAGAGTTCGCTGGCGATACGGGCGATGAACGTGGCAATGGCCGTTTCGTCGCGGGTGACGAATAGCCACTGGCCGACCTGCGTCGCGACGATCAGGCCGGCCTCGCGCATCACGGCGATGTGTGCCGATACGGTCGATTGCGACAACCCGCTGCGTACCACGATCGACGAAAGCGGCACGCCGTGTTGCGAGCGGAGTCGTGCGGCGTCCGGTAACGACGTATCCGGCGACTTGAGCCAACGCAGTACCTCTCGCCGGAACGGATGCGCAAGCGCCTTGTGGGCAAGCGTGACGTCGATCATGGCGCGTGCCGGCTCAGCGCCGTTCCCCGCAGAGATGCACGAGCGCCGCGGCCAGCCCGGCCGCGATGCCGAACGCGACCACGCCGTGCCAGCCGAAGCGCGCCATCAGCGCACCGCTGATGGTTGCGCCGAGTGCGCCACCGACGAAGGTCGCGGTCATGTAAAGGCTGTTGATGCGCCCCTGTGCCTTCGGATCGGCGGCGAACGCGCGCGTCTGGTTCGCGACCAGGCCGGCCTGCACGCCGATGTCGAGCACCACCACGCCGATCACGAGCAGCGCGAGCGAGCTGCCGGCGCCGGCGAGGATCAGGTAGGACACCGTCACGATCGCGATGCCCAGGCCGATCACGCGCCGCGTGCCGATCCGGTCCGATGCCCGGCCGCCGATCGTGGCGGCCAGTGCGCCTGCCGCGCCAATGAGGCCGAAGCCGCCGGCCCACGCGCTGCCGAGATGCCACGGGCCGTCGGCGAGCAGCGCGGCGAGATTGACCCAGAACGCATTGAACGCGGCCCACAGCAGCGCCTGCACGATCATCGATTCGCGGATCGGGCGATGTGCGCGCGCCAGTGTCCACAGCGACGCGAGCAGCCGGCCATACGACAGCGTGGTGCTTGGCACGCCGCGCGGCAGCAACCACGCGGCGGCGATCCCCACCGGCACCATCGCGGCGGCTTCGACGGCATACACCGCACGCCACCCGGCGTGCGCGGCGATCAGGCCGCTGACCGCGCGGCCCAGCAGGATACCGACCATGATGCCGGTGACGACCGTACCGACGTTGCGCCCGCGTTCATCGGGTGCGGACATCACGGCCGCGAACGGCACCAGTTGCTGCGGCACGCAGCTGACCACACCGAGCGAGAACGCGGCACCGATCAGCGCCCATACACCCGGCGCGAGCGCGGACGCCACCGCGAACGCGAAGGCCAGCACGATCTGGCCCAGCACCAGCTTGCGCCGGTCGTAGCGATCGCCGAGCGGCAGCAGCAGCGCCAGCCCGGTCGCGAAGCCGAGCAGCGCCGCGCCGGCCACGAGGTCGGCCGCCGCCGGGGCGACCTGCAGGTCCTGCGCGATCAGCGGCAGGATCGGCTGCGTGCAATAGATGTTGGTCACGACCGCGCCGGCGATGGCGGCCATCGCGACGATCTTGCCGCGCGACGCGGCGGCGGGTGGCGCTGCGGTGGGTGACACGGTGGGTGACGCGATGGGCGGCATGCCCGATGCGACAGGGAATTCGTTCACGGTAGGCTCCTTTCATGGCAATCCGCCACCGCGGGCAGCGGAGGCGGCTGGCGGGACGTGGTGAAAGAAGCGTACTGCCTTGCACTCACAAAGATAATCCACCAGAATCTGGAATCATCTTTCCGAAATTCGAGAGGCAATATGAACCGCCTGGAGTCGATGTCCCTGCTGGTGGCGGTGATCGATGCCGGCAGCATGTCGGCCGCCGCGCGCCAGCTCGGCATTCCGCTGGCGACCGTGAGCCGCAAGATCGCGGATCTCGAGTCCTACCTGAATACGCGTCTGCTGCATCGCACCACGCGGCAACTGTCGCTGACCGAGGCCGGAGAGTCGTATGTCGCCGGTTGCCGGCGCATCCTCGACGACATCGCGGAAACCGAGCGTGCCGCTACCGGCGAATATGCGGCGCCGCGCGGCGAGCTGATCGTCACCGCGCCGATCGTGTTCGGGCGTCTGCATATCGTGCCGGTGCTGGCTGCGTTCCTCGCCCACTATCCCGAGATCGACGTGCGGCTGGTGCTGACCGATCGCGTTACCCACCTGATGGAAGAGCAGATCGACGTCGCGCTGCGGATCGGCGAGTTGCCCGACAGCAGCTTCATGGCGACCCGCGTCGGCAGCGTGCGCCGCGTGATCTGCGCAAGCCCGGCGTATCTGGCGGCGCATGGCATCCCCACCGAACCCACCGACCTCGCGCGGCATCAATGCATCACGTTCGAGGTGCTGGCGTCGCGGCGCGCGTGGGTATTCGACGGCGAGAAGGGCGAGCTGACGGTGCCCGTGCATTCGCGCTTCGCGGTCAATACGGCCGAGGCGGCCATCGATGCCGCGGTGCTCGGTGTCGGGCTGATCCGCGTGCTGTCGTATCAGGTTGCGCAGGCGCTGCGCGATCGCACGCTGGACGTGGTGCTCGACGCGTTCGAATCGCAGCCGCTGCCGGTCAGCCTGGTGCACAAGGGGCAGGCGCCGATGCCGCTGAAGCTGCGCGCGTTTCTCGATTTCGTGGCGCCGCGGCTGCGCGAACGGATCGCCGGGGTGGGGGCGGGCGATTGATTGACCGGCAACGGACTCGAAGCCCGGCCGTCGTGCATTGGCCCCCGCGCGACGCGCAACGCGGAGCCGAAGAAGAATGACGACGCGACGATCGAGGTCGTCGAGATTCGAAGCACGCCATCCTGTCCGTATGTACGCTTCATGCCGAGTCGATGTCGGTCCGTGATTGAACCGCACCGGGCGCCTCGGTACTGCCACAGCCGGTTTTTCGATGCCGTCGGGTTCTGCGAGGGGGCGTGTGCCCTCGCAATGCGAGCATGGCCGATAACCACATTGCTTAATGAGTCGACATATTGACCCGATCAAAGCTCCGATATATGGCTGAATCGTAACTAATTCGTCATACGCATCGACAAAGTAGAGAATGCGGGTGCGCAGGCCCTGGCCGGATCGCGATGTCGGTGAGCCATCGATCACGAGTCATGGTGTGGTGATGACGGTATCGACGATACGGACAACAGACGACTTCGCGGCACCCACACGCGTTGTGGCGACGCGTCGGGGTCCGCACTCGGGTCGTTCGGACCGTGCCGTGTGAAATGCGGTGCTGAGGAGGCGGTATGCGCATGACGGAAGACAGCGCAGAGAAGGCGCGGGTTGAAGCGGAAGCAGTGTGCGTTCGCCTGCTGCAGGCTGCGCCGGCGGTTGCCGCGGCACCGGTCGAATTGCAGGAGCACCTGGCCGCTGCTTGGCTGCGCAAGATCGAGGCGCTGGAAACGCTGGAGCGAAATGTCGATGCGGTGGCCGAAGTCGACGCCTTCACGCGCTATTTCGACCAGGGCGCGGACACGCCGGAGAGTGCATGGCCCTGGCTGGTCCAGGCCGCCTGCCGCAAGGTCGTCGCGTTGGCGCGGCAGAGCGAGCTGCTTCGGGCCCTGGAGATTGCCGAGTCGGTGCAGGCACGCTTCGAGCATACACGGGCGCTGGCGGTGCGCGAGTGGGTGGCGTATGCCGGGCTGGAGGAGATCAGGATTCGTACCGCGCTGGACGAAACCTTCGCGCGCGTGGACATGGTGCGTCACGCACAGCGCCTGGCCGAGCGGTTCGGCGCGGACGAGTGGCCCGCGACGCGTGCGCTGGTTGGCCGCATCCGCTTGCGCCGGGCCCGCATGCTGAGTGAACTCGACTACGACGACGAGGCGCTGAGCGAGCTTTCGGCGGTGCGGGCCGACTTCTCCGAGGCGGAGGATCCGGGCGCGCAGGAGGTGGCGGCCGACGCATTGCATATGCGCTCGCGTTTGCTCAAGGTGCTGCATCGCGATGAAGAAGCCCGATCCGAGCAGCGCGCGCTGCTGGCCGGGTATGCGCGCAGCACCTGTCCGGAGATCCGGCAAACGCATGTTCTGGCCCGATCCGACGCGATAGCGTGGGCCGAGGAAGCGGCCGACGAGGCGGGCAATGACGCCGATCACCTCAATGCGTGGATCGACGCATGCGATGCGTTGATTCTCGATCACGCCGAAAGCGACGATGGCTTCGTGGTGCTGCGCGTCAATCAGGCCTTGCGTCATAAGGCGCGCGCGTTGCGCCGGTTGAGCGATGCCGGGGCGGACGAGGACGATCAACACGATCAGGATGACCATCTGGAACGGGCCGACAAGGTTGCAGACGAACAATGGACGCGTTATCGCGACCATTCCGATGCGGCGGTGCAGGCCGAATTGATCGATGCGATGCTGGAGCGGCTCGAGGCCCGGGACCGTCCGGGGCAAGTGCTCGATGAGGCGGAGCGGTTGTTGCAGCATCTGCAGCGCTCCGGACCGATGCAGGCCGCATCGCCGCAACTGGTTCGTGTCCTGCTGCTCAAATCCTGGGCCTTGCGTGCACTGGGACGACCCAGGCAAGCGCTGGAGACATTCGCGCTTCTGCCGGCCGATGCGTCGACCGGAGAAACGGATCCGGTATTGAGCAGGCTGCGCGTGAACGTGCAGATCGAGCGCGGTCGTCTGCTGCGTCAAATGCAGCGGCCGGACGAGGCGCTCGATGCGTTGTCGCTGGTGCCGGACCTTCTGGATGACGTGGTCGAATTGGGGAAAGCCGGGTTCGACAAACCGTTGCGCCGGGCCGTGGCGCGTGCGATGGACCTGCGCATCGACATCCTTGCAGAGGCCACTCCGCCGAAGGACGACGACACACCGTTCGGCCAGTCGGTGCCGCTCGAGCCGGCCGAGCAGGAATACGCGCAGGCTGTGCACGCGCTGGACCAACGCTTTCATGCGGACGACGATGCATCCGCCCGGTCGATGGTGGCCGATGCGCTGTACAGCCTCGCGGTTCACCAGCGCGAACGTGCTCATCCGCACGAGGCCATCGCGAGCTACGACCTGCTGCTGAACCGCTTCGCGGCCGATCCGGCACCGGCGATCGAGCCGCGCGTGGCCAGTGCGTATCTGAACAAGGCCTATCTGCTCCTGAATGGGCTGGATCGTCCCGAAGCAGCGCTGCCGGTGTACGACGCGCTGATGGCGCGCTTTGCGAACGCCACCGGTGGCAAGCTGCGGGACAGCGTGGCGAAGGGCGCCGCCAGCCGGCTGACCTGCCTCAATCGTTTGCAGGATCGCGGCGTGGCCGTGAACTATGGCGAACAGTACGAAGACCTGACGCCTGCACAGCGCGACGCGATCGCCGGAACGCTCGACCGCGCCGACGCCCTGCGGGACGAAGACAAGTATCGCGACGCGATCGCCCTGTACGACCAGATCCTGACGCAGCACGTCGAATCGCTGCATCCCGAGTTGCGGCGCCTGTGCCGGAATGCGATGACCAACAAGGCGTTCTGCTATGCGCGTTTGAACCAGCGCGAGGCATCGCTGGCCGTCAACGACGAGGTGATCGCACGCTACGGCACCGACCTGTCGACGACGGCCGAGAAAGACGTGGCGCTGGCCATGTCGAACAAGGCGGTCGACCTGGACAAGCTGGGTCGTCACGACGAAGAACTGGAGGTCTATGCGCAGATCATCGAACGCTGGCGGCATGCGGACGTGGCCTATCTGCGTTTGCGCGTGGCCAGTGCGATGTTCGGAAAAGCCTGCACGCTGGCGGACCGCGATCCGGAATCCGCGCTGGCCGGCTATCGCCAGGTGCTCGACGGCTACCTGTCCGCCGGGGAGGCGAACCTCAGGCTGCAGGCCGCGAAGTCGGCGGTCAACCTCGGCATCCTGCTGCGCAAGCTGGGCCGCCATGCCGACGCGGTGCGTCCGTGCGAGCGGCTGCTTCAGGCGTGCAGCGGCGAGACCGACGAGCAGATCAACGCGCAACTGATCAGGGCGCGTATCAGCCTGGCCCGCACCTATGCGCCCGCAGGGGCACCCGAGAAGGCCGTGGCGATGTACCGGGAATTGTTGATCCTGCCGCCGCGGCAATTGAGCGAGACGCAGCGCAAGGAACTGGACAAGGAGCTGCTGGCGCTGCCCGGCGGGCGGCTGGGGCTGGTCGGCCTGTTCAAGGCCGCGCGTGGCAAGCTGCTGGGGAAGTAGCCTGTCAACGCGCATCAGCACACGCCATGCCCGTTGATCGAAGCAACAAAATCCGGCTGCCTGCCGGGCAGGAATCGCGAAACATATGAAAAGCTATCTCGCCGTATTAGCGATCCTCTGCCTGACGGCATGTCAGGCCGGAGGGCAGGCCGCCGCACCGGCGAGCGTCGAGACATCGGTCGGACTGCAAACGAAAGAGGAAGCGGTACGCGATAACCCGGTCCACCCGCACGAAAAGGATGAAACCGGCGCGAAGGCCAGCGACGTCTCGTCATCGTCTGCCTCTTCGCAGAAGTCGCTGGCGCAGCTCGTCGACGCGTGTCACGCGACCGATCCGGACAGTTGCGAGAAGGCCGGTTTGGGCTATGCCGCGGCCGCGACCGACAACCTCCTGCATGCAGCGGACTTTTACGCGAAAGGCTGCGACCAGTCGAATGCCTCGAACTGCATTCGAATGGGGCTCATGCTCCAGAAAGGTGACGGTGTGCAACTGGACTGGTTCGCCGCAGCGATAAACTTCAGATCGGCCTGCGACCTCGACGACACGGAGTGTTCGAATCTCGGCCTGGCTTATGTCCTCGGCCAGGGGGTGGTGCGGGACGGCAGGCGAGCCGTGCAATTATTCGACAAGGCGTGCCGAGCAGGCCGTATGACGGGGTGCGCGAATCTCGGGGCGGCCTATATGAAAGGGATCGGCGTGCACCGGGATCGCCAGCGTGCAATCGCGTTGTTCAGGGAGGCATGCAGCGACGGCGATTCGCTCGGCTGTTTCAACCTCGGGGTGATATACCACACGGGGCAAGGCGTCCGGCGTGATCTGAAGCGGGCGGCGACTTACTACCAGACCGCATGCGATCACGACGACGGCGAATCGTGCAGCAATCTCGGGAAACTTCGACTCGGCCGGAAAATCGGCGCGCGTGACCCGAAAACCGCGGCACAGCTGTTCTATCGGGGCTGCATACTGAACGACGCCGAAAGCTGTCTGTATCTCGGTCTGGCCCATCAGTCGGGCGACGGCGTCCGTGCGAATGCCTACGACACGCGGAGCTATCTGTGGCGCGCGGTTGCGCTCGATCCGAAGTCGCAGGCCGCGCGACGTGCGCTCGCCCGTCTCGCTCGCATTGGAGATGAACGCGCGGCGACACCCGCAGGCAGGCAACCTTCCGGAGAATGAATGCAATCGATCAATACCCTCGTCGCGAGGGTGCACGACTCCTGGATCGCGCGAACCCTGATTCTGGGCCTCTCGTTCCTCGTGCCGTTCATCTGGATCCTGTCGACCGATCTGATATGGGCTGCACTGAAGAACGTCTCACGCAATACGAGCGACGCGTCCATCAATATTCCGACGGCGATGCCTTTGATTGCCTCGGTGGTGGGTGCGTGGTTCGTTTGTGCATTCGCGCTCGGTCGTGTCGTCAAATCGACGCGGCGCGTGATACTGGTTTGCAACGTGGTTGCGGTGATCGTGTTCGTCGTCGAATTCACGATGACGATCGGCACGTCGGACTGGGCGCTCGTTTCAGGCGAGCTGGTCAGCATCTATCCCATCCGGTTCGGGTTGGCGGTGTTGATCGCGTTTGTCTCGAGTCTCCTGGCAAGCCGTATTTTCGGAAAGGCGGAGGCGTCGCAAAACACGATGCATCCTGTCCGGTGAGCCGCTCGGGAAAGACGCGCGAACGCTGCGCCGGCGACTTCCCGATGCGTGGAGATCCGGTGTCGTGATCGCGCGGCCTTTGACCGCGATCACTCGAGGATCGTGTCACTGGCGGTACAAGGTCCACTGCTCGAAGCAGATCGTTTCGAGTCGATGGAATCCGTCGCAATCGGTTTTTTCTGGACGACGTCTATGACCCATCTTGTCGTGAAGCGCGCTGTTCTTGCGGCGATGACCCTCGCTTACGTGGCCTGTCGTGCCGATCTGCCGGCGACCCGGCTCACGAACAAGGAGGCGACGGCCGCCCTTCGCGCAGAGATCGAGATGGTCGCGGAGGAGCAGGGCCGCGTCGCGCTCGGAACCTGCAAACCGGCGCTGAATCCACGCTACAAGGATCAGGTCGCCTGTACCTTGCTGGTGATCAGTCAGGCGGGTACGTCCGAAACACAGGCCGATTTTCATTGGGACGGGCAGAAATGGGTATCCACGCCGTCGGAGTCTCAGGACATCCTGCCCTTTCCCGATCCGCTCCTTGCGGACATTCACTCGTGGACGAAAAACATCGACGAGCTGGAACCGCATTTTCTGAAAAACTAGTCCGGCATGGTCGGCAGGCGCTCGCAACCGGCCCGGCGGCACGCGTGGTTCCCGCTGCCGACGGGGTTGGCCGGGAGCCTGCCTGTTCAGCCGAATTCAACGGGATCGCCTGCTGATGAACGACGTTTCAATCGATGAATGGCTGGCCGGACTGGAAAGGCATCTCGCGCAGATTCCCCGGGGCGGAGGCCGCTATGCGAACGGCCGGCCGGGTTTCATTGCGGCCCTGACGCCGCAGGCGTGGCGGCTGTTGAATCTGCAGGGCATGGGCAAGGACCTGGCACCGATCGTGACGGCGGCCTGGAATCAGGAGCCGGTCCGGTTTCGCGCTTTGTTGTCCGCCTACGTGCGCATCTCGACTTTGACCGCGCTTGCGAATGCGCCATTCGGCCTGAAAGCGTGTTTCACCGATCCGTTGGTGGCGCTGGCGGCCGGCGATGAAGCGACCTATCGGGTTCAGGTGCCTGCCGCGGATGACTGGGGTGATCCCGACGAAACGCCGGCGGTCGAAGGCATGGTGGTGCTGGTGACGAAGCTGATGGCCGCGATCGAGCACGGCTTGCCCCGGCCGGCGGCATGGGGCGGGTTCACCGATCGCGTGCTTGCCGAGAGCGGGACATTCGACCAGGCGCTGGTCGGAACACTACTCGCCCTTCACGCGGGCGACCGTGATCCGGCTACACCGTTCGGCAAGGTCGTCGCAACGTTTCGTCGTTCCGGCTGGGCGCGGGTTCGCTACGGCGAGTTGGCCGGCTTGCCGCTATTGCCGGTCGGCATCGTGGCCCTTGCCCGCCGCAAGCATGCGGTCGCGAGCGACGCGCTAGCGGCGATGCTGCCGGCAGCAGCGGTCTCGTACAGCCGCGTGCTGGTTGCAGACGCGCCGGCATGCCCGTTCCGGTTTCGCGGAGAACTGGCGTTCCTGGACGAACTGCTGGCCGATCCGGCAAGCTGGACCGCGTTGGCTGCCGAACTGGCAAAGCAATGGAACGCGACTGCGTGATCGTCATGCCGGCGTTGCCGCGGCGCCGACTCGAACGCTGCCTGCGGCGGCGACCGCCGCGCCTTTCGTACGTCTCCCAGCCCGGAGAAACCGACATGAAGCGTCCGATATCCGATCGGTCAGGACGACGATTCGATTCAAGCGTCAACGGCGCACGGCCGGTCGGGCCTCGCTTCCTGGCGTGGCCCCTGATCGCCGCGATCTCCGTCCTGGCATGCGGGTGTTCCGATCGCGACACGCGGGACGTCTGGCCGGACGGCCTGATCGGTCACACGTGCGGCTCCAACGATGCGCCGCTGCCGGTCATCACGTCGACCGCGAAGGACGGACGAAGCGTGCGATTGACCGTGCCCGATGCTTCGGAAGCCGAAGTCGTCAGCGCGTCGGAGGCCGCTCGTGCCGATCGCGGGCAAGCCCGCGTCTATCTGTGCGACTCGAACGGATGCGAGCTCGGCGCCAAAGGTCGTTACGATGTCCGGGCTGCCGGCGAAGGTGCGTGGCAAGTCGATTTCAACGCGACCTTCGTTCGGGAGGGCCGACCACAGGTCGTTCACGGGTCGTTCATTGTGCACAAGGCCGATGACGCCGCCTCGATGCCGTGCGGGTAGCCGGTGCTGGCGGGCTGTCGTTCCGCTGGCTGGCGTTCGGCGAATACCGATATCGGCAACGAACGGCTGCGCCGACGCGTCACGCTGTTTCGGCGATTCCGGATGGGAGGCGGCTTTCGATGAAGGTGGGGGGTAACGCGAGAACGCGACATGCATCCGCCCTGGGCCGATCGGGTATTGGAGTGGACAAGGCGGCATGCATGTGGGAATTCTGGACGCAATGACCGTTTTCAGAACGGGCGAAGTCGATGGCAGTCCGTCGTTGACCGAGGCGATCGACTTCGCATTTTTCTGGCCGACGTATTTCATTCGAGGATGAATCAGCATCATGTCGCGACCGCCCATGCCGAGCTGGCTTTGCCCCCGAACCTGTGTGGACGAAGCACGATTGCGGCGCATGCTGGCGGGAAAGACCATTCTGATCACCGGCGCGTCTTCCGGGATCGGTGCGGCTGCCGCGCGCCTGCTCGCACAGCCCGGCGTACGGCTGCTTCTGGTCGCGCGCAACGAAGCGCGACTGGCCGATGTCTGCAGGCAGGCAACGGCGAAAGGGGCAAGCGTGCACTACTACTGCGTCGATTTCGCGGAGATGAGCCAGGTGCATGCACTGGGCGACCGGATCGAAGCCGAGGTTCCGGCGATCGACGTGATGATCAGCAACGCCGGGAAATCGATTCGCCGACGCGTGACCGACGGCGAGCAATTGTTGCGCGATGCGCTGCGCTGCAACCAGATCAACCATGTCGCGCCGGTCGCGTTGCTGAGCCGGATTCTTCCGCTGATGATGGCGCGCGGCGCGGGGCAGGTCGTCAACGTGTCCACGGTATCGGCCCGGCTCCCCGCGACGCCTTACTGGGCGGCCTACCAGAGTAGCAAGAGCGCGTTCGACATGTGGTTTCAGTCGGTGGCGGGCGAGCTGTGCGCCAACGGCGTCGATCTCGGATCGGTCTATCTGCCGTTGGTCCATACGCCGATGAGCGCGCCCAGCGCCGTGTTCGAGCGCGTACCGGGCATGTCTGCCGAGCAGGCGGCTGGCGTACTGGCCTACGCGCTGGTGTCGCGCCGGCGGCGCGTTGCGCCGTGGTGGCTCTGGCCATGCGAATGGCTCGCGATTCTGTTTCGTCATCCTGTCGACTGGATGCTCGCGGCACTGCATCGGAGAAACACGTCGCAGCATGCATCGGGGAAGCGCGATGCGTGACTGCCTGACGGCGGTGCGCTGGGTATGGCGAGCGCTGCGCGTCAGCGGCCTGCCCGCGCCGGTCGCGCTGGGGTTGCGTGTCATCCTGCTGGGCGTCAGGCACGGATGGTCGATGTATGTGCTCGCGGCGCTCTGGAAAGATCTCGCGCCCGACGAAGCCGCGCTGACCGACGATCGGCGCCAATGGAGCTGGCGGGAGCTCGTGCTCGACGTCGACGCGCTGGCGACCGTGCTCGACGGCATGGGCTTGCGGCGCCGCGACCGAATCGGATTGATGTGCCGGAACCACGGCGGCTTCGTCATCGCGTTGCTCGCGTCGATGAGACTGGGTGCCGACGTCGTTCTGTTGAGCACGCGATTCGACGGGCGTCAGCTGGCGGCGGCGCTCGACGGTCACGATGTCGGCACGCTCGTCGTCGATCCGGAATACGAAGCACACGTCAAGGAGGCCGGTTTTCGTGGTCGGGTGCTATGGAGCGAAGCGTCCGCGGATCGTGAGGTGGGCGATGCCGGTCCGAATCTGCCGGGATTGATCGCCTCGACGCCCTCCGTGCGGCTCGGCCGGCGCAGGCCGGGCGCGTTGATCGTGCTGACCTCCGGCACGACCGGTGCCGCGAAAGGCGTGCGCCGCGCGCTGTCCGTGAAGCAGGTCGCCGGAATCGTGTACAGCCTGGTGTCGCGGCTGTCGTTGCGAACCGGGGCGCGCACGCTGATCGCGGTACCGCTGTTTCACGGCTACGGCATCGCGGCGCTGGCGTTGGGCCTGGCGCTTCGGTGTCCGGTGGCGCTCACGCGTCATACCGACGGCAGCCGGTTGTGGGCAATCGCCAGGCGCACGCAGGCAACGAACGTCGTCGTGGTGCCGACTTTACTGCGCCGCATGCTGGACGCATCACTGCACGATCCGCCTGCCGCGATCGAGCGCATCGTGTCGGGATCGGCGCCGATGCCCACGCGCTTGATCGAGGAAACGTCCGGCCGCTGGGGCGAGGTGCTCTACAACCTTTACGGGAGCACGGAAGCGGGCCTGATCACGATCGCGGACCCGCGGGATCTGCGTGACGCGCCCGACAGCGTCGGATACCCCGTCCACGGGACGGAGGTTGTCATTCGAGGGAATGCAGGCGACACGCTGGGCCCGGGGAAGATCGGCGAAGTGGTCGTGACGGGGCCGCTGGTCTTCGACGGGTACGATCATGCGCGCGTGCCCCCGGTATCCGTGCATACCTTCGCGACCGGAGACAAAGGGTGGCGAGACGACGCCGGGCGGCTCCATTTGCTGGGGAGGATGGACGACATGCTGATCGTCGGCGGCGAAAACATCTACCCGCAGCAGGTCGAGGATCGATTGATGACGCTGCGTCAGGTCATCGATGTCGCGGTGGCCGGGCTTGCCGCCGAGGACGGCGGGCAGCGCATCGTTGCGTGGTTCGTGCTGCGGCCGGGTCACGAAATCGGGGCGTCCGATATTGCGAGTGTGCTGCCCGCCTATATGCGCCCGACGCGCTGGACGGTGGTTGAAGCATTGCCGCGGAACGCGATCGGAAAACTGGCGCGCGGGCGGCTCGCGCCGGGGACGATCGACACCGGCTCCGGGCCGTAGGACGGCGTCGATCCGTCGAGCGCTGACGGTACGGCGGAGCATCCTGACGCTCGCGATGCCATCTGCCAACGTTCTCCACAGGATGGCGGTCGGTTCGTCAGTCCGGCTGACTCCGGTGAGCCTCGAATTGCTCGCGATTGAACAGCTCGAAGTACAGCACGTCGTTCCATTCAAGACCCAGCGGATGATCGGTATCGCCGGTGCGCGTGCTGTCGCAGTTGTCATCGAAACGCAGGCCGAAAAAGGCATCCAGCGGCGCGGGGCTCCGTTCGGCTGCGGCGCGTTGCAGGATGCCTGCCGCCTCCGTGATATTGCCCGGCAACGCTTCGAAGGCTGCGCCCACGTGACGGCAGCGGCCGATCTCTGCGTCGACGAGTGCGCGCAATGCATCCGGATCGCTTTCGGACATCAGGTCGAGTTCGATGGTTTCGAGCAGCAGGTACGGGTCGCGATGCTGTTCGAGAAAGGCGAGGGTCTCGTCCAGCCACTCGCGCAAATGGTCGACCGCAGCGTGTGTCACTGCCGGTGTCGGCATGTGTGCCGGTCTGGATTCCACCGGAGCGGGCGCCACACCCACCCAGCGCCGCATCCGGTCCACGAGCGTCGATTTCCCCGGGGTTTCCGGCGGTGGAGCGGCAGGCGTCGGCACCGCGTGCGATTCGATCAGTACCCTCAGGATTGCGACGAAATGCCTGACGCGCTCGAATCCGGGCGCGAACGGGCTGCTGATCGCATGAAGCGGCATTTTCGTGCCGTCGAGACCATCCGAGATCAGCGAAGCGCACGGCCGCGGGTCGCACGACATCAGCAACCGATACATGAACGGCACGTCGTACGCCCATTCCGACAGCCCGGAAATCGTCTCGGGACGATCTTCATACGATGTCGGCCGGTTGCCGAGGCTATAGAGATAGGATCGATTGGCCATGCTGGCTCCCTGTCGACGAGACGATGTCCCGGTGTGGCGTTTGTCTTGCGCTAGCGATCGTCCGAGATGGACCACGGATAACCGATCTCGGCGAGATCGTCTTGCAGGGACGCGAAATCGCATTCGGGATTGAGCCGCCGGACGAGCCCGGCGGCAAGCGGTTCGTGGCGATACACGGCCGCAACGTCGCGCGGATCGATGTCGCACTCGTAGTAGTCGGCGGCGAATTCGACGTACTGCTCGGGCCGTCCGGCAAGTATGCCGAGCAATCGGGCGGAGCCATCCGGGTCATCAGCCGCGGACGATTCGACCGGCCCGCAGGACCAGCGCGTTTCATCGGCAAGGCGCCAGATGCAGAACGTGCTGTCTTGGGTGGTAAATGCTGGTTCGTGCAGCAGGTTGGCGTGAAAGGCTTCGGGCAGGCCGCTGAAAATGGCCGGCCAGGGGTTGCCCGGCCGGTACATCGGCGCGTCGCGCAGCACGCCGTGGAGGGCGGCGCCCGCGGCGGAGAAGATCGCAAACCACTGATCCCCGGAGCCGTTGCGCATCGACGCCATCTTCTCCCCGTCTGCCCAGGCCTGGTTGAACGAGTAGTACCGGTATTCCCATTCCGGCGACAAGACAGCATCAAGGATCGCAAGCGACTGCGTCAGGCGCATCAGGCCGGCGATGTCGGGGAGCGCGTTCAGATTGCTTGTCGAGACGTTCATGTCGTTTTTACCCGTCGTGAGCAGGATGCCGGTGCTCGACCGGAAGAAGCGCGTTTTCATCGGACCGTCGAGGAGCCGCACGCATCGACCGCCGCGCTACTCTCGCGAAAACAGGCGGCGCGGTGGCGGGTCGCCGTGCCGCAGCAGCCAGAAGCCGGTAAAGCCGTTGACCAGTCCGACCAGCAGCAGCGCCGCGCCCAGCATCAGCTTGAATTCCCATTCGTCCGACATCGCGGCGCTGTTGAGGCGCGCGATGCCGGGAAACGCGGGTGACACACGCAGCCCGTCCTGCGCGGCCGCGCCGCAATAAGCGGCCGTCTGCGCATCGGTGCGCGCAGGCGTTGGATCGTGCTCGTCGGTCAGACCATCGGCGGGCTGCCATGCGCTGACATATTCACGCCCGTCTCCGTAGCGGAACCGCGCGCTGACTTCCCAGTACGCGGAATGCCGGCCGTATTGCAGCGTCGCTGCGCATTGCTCGACGGTCGCCGGCACATGCGGCCATGCCTGCGCGCGCCGCAGGATCACGCCATCGGCCAACGTGAAGCCGCCCCACAGCACGACCGCAATGCCGATCGCGAGCAGGATCCCGGATCTCAACCAGACGGAGAGCGTTCTCATCGGACGGGGGAGCGAGGGGCGCGCGAACCGGCGCGCGGGAGTGCCAAGCGTACCACTGCAGCCGCGTTCGGGAATCCGTCGGCGGCCTGCGGCGTCCGTCAATACGCCGACGCGCTCCCATCCTGATCGGTCACGATCGCCACCCCCGAGCTCGTGCCGAGCCGCGTCGCGCCGGCTTCGATCATCGCCAGCGCGGCCGCGCGGTCGCGCACGCCGCCCGATGCCTTGACGCCGAGCACGGGGCCGACCGTGCGGCGCATCAGCGCGACATCCGCGAGCGTCGCGCCGCCGTGGCCGAATCCGGTCGACGTCTTCACGAACGCGACGCCGAGATCGCGGCACATCTCGCACACACGCACCTTCTCGTCGTCGGTCAGCAGCCCCGTTTCGAGGATCACCTTGAGCGGCACTGCGCCGCATGCGCGGTGCACGGCGTCGATGTCGGCCTTCACGTCGTCGGCGCGGCCGCTCTTCAGCGCGCCGATGTTGATCACCATGTCGATCTCGCCGGCGCCTGCCGCGATCGCGGCGGTGGCTTCAAATGCCTTGGCGGCCGACAGCCCCGCGCCGAGCGGAAAACCGACCACGGCACAGACGAGCACGCCGGTAGCGGCCAGCTCGCGCGCGGCGAGCGGCACGTTCGCCGAATTCACGCAGACCGAGTAAAAGCGATGCTCGGCCGCCTGGCGGCAGAGTTCGCGGATCTGCGCGTCGCTCGCGTCGGGCGCGAGCAACGTGTGATCGATGGTTTGAGCGAGTTGGGCGTTGGAAAGCGGCATGTTTCAGGACTCCACGGATCGTGCGCCGGAAGGGCACACGTAAAGTTGATGTTTTCACATCGGTTTGTTACAAATACGACATTCCGGCCGGGCCCGCGCGCCCGGCACCACAAGCGACGGATGCGACGGGCACGCAGGATACTGGCATGGAAACGAAGAAAGGCGAACGGATCAAGACACTGATGAACGTGCTGCAAGGGCAGAACGCGATTCATCTGAGGGAAGTCGCCGAGCTGTTCGGCGTATCCGAAATGACGATCCGCCGCGATCTCGCGGACAACCCGCACGGCTTGAGCCTGATCGGCGGCTACGTGACGCGCCACTTCGCCGCGCAGCGCAGCGACATCGGCGAGTACGTGGTCAGTACCGAGAACGACCGGCAGACCGAGGAGAAGCGCCGCATCGGCAAGCTGGCCGCGCAGTTCGTGACGACCGGCGACACGATCTTCGTCGACTGCGGCTCGACCACGCCGTTCGTCGTCGATTTCATTCCGGACGATCTCGAATTCACCGCCGTCTGCAATTCGCTGAACGTGTTCGCGAAGCTGCAGCAGAAGCCGCATTGCAGCGTGATCCTGTGCGGCGGCGCGTACCACCGCAAGAACATGGTGTTCGAGTCGGTGGCCGAGACGGGCATCCTCGATACGGTGCGCGTGTCGAAGGCGTTCATCTCCGCAGCGGGCGTGAGCGACCGCTGTGGCGTGACCTGCTTCAACTTCCACGAAGTCGACGCGAAGAAGAAGGTGATGGAGCGCGCGCAGAACCGCTTCCTGCTCGTCGACCACACGAAGTTCGACGAAGTGCGCGCGGCCTATTTCGCCGAGCTGACCGACTTCAACTACGTGATCTCGGACGAGCAACTGAGCAGCCGCTACGAAACGGCGATCCGCGAACACGGGATTGCGCTCGTGACCTGACGCCGCGCGGCCGCGCATCGCTTCACGCATGGCGTGCTTCCGCCGCGCTCAGGTAGCCGGTGACGACTTCGAAGCGGCGCGTCGCACCCGGCGCGAGCGCCGCCACATGGCCTTTGCGGCGTTCGGCCTCATAACCCTCCGGCTCGCAGGTCGACGGCAGCGCGAACGCGGCGACCTGCTGGTCCGCGTTGTGCAGGATCCAGCGCGTCGCATGCGGGAATTGCGCGGGGCGGTACGCGGTGTGGAATGCGCCGCCATCCGGATGCTCGAGCAGGAAATGCGCGACGCCGTCCGCATCCGTTTCCGCACCGTTCATGAAGAACACGATCTCCGGGTCGTACAGTGCGGGCGCATCGAGCGTCTGAAGCCGTTCTGGCTCGCGCGCGAGCGTGGCCGTGTAGTCGCGCCACGCGGCGGTCGGCTTGACGTGCGCGGGCACGCTGTCGCGCAGCCGCAACCCGTCTTGAGACAACGCTTGCACGAAGCGACCACCCGGCACGTACGCGTAGTTCAGGTGCGCCATGTACATCAGGTCCATCGACGTGCCGCCGAGATTCGTCACGTCCATCGCGATCGTCATCTGCGCGTCGTGTTCGGCGAGCCGTACCGACGGGCGCGCCACATAGTGGCTGCCGAAACCCTGCACATATTCGTATTCGCCGGTCACTTCGACGAACGCGCCGCGCGCATCCGCGCCGACGACGAGGCTCGCGCGATCCATCGGCGCGCACGGCATCTCGCCGTGCAGCGCGTGCGTGTCGTCCGGCCCCGGGCAGCCGTTGCGCAGCAGCCCGCTGTGGAACATGAAGCAGCCGTACGTATCGATGATCGATGCTGCCCGCTTCGGCTGCCGGAACATGTGCTTCATCGTCAGGTCATGCCCGTCGAACGCGGCGGCCCAGATCATCTGGCCGAGGTACGGCAGCACGACGAGGTGGCCGCGACGGTTCTCGAGCTTCAGCGCCTCGACGCCGGACGGATACGCGAACGCGGTGACGGTGAGCCCGTCGGTGCGGTACAGCGTGCGCGGCGTGTCGCGGAAGTCGTCGCGCCGCAGTTCGATTTCGCCTCGCATCCTTATGCTCCCGACGTGTTGCGCGTGGCGGCGTAGCGCGCGGGCGCCTGACCGTCGGCGGCTGCGTCGGGCGTCGCGGCCGGCAGGTGGCGCAGGCAGTAGAAGCCGTAGTAGACGATCACGACGAAGCACACGAGCGGCACGACGAACGCGAGCTGCATGTTGCCGCCCGTGTGATCGGAGATCAGCCCCTGGATCAGCGGCACGACCGCGCCGCCGACGATGCTCATCACGAGGATCGAGCCGCCGTATTCGGTGTCCTTGCCGAGCCCGTCGATCGTGAGACCGTAGATCGTCGGCCAGCACGGGCCGAGGAACACGCTCACGCCCACGGCCGCATAGACGGCCGTGATGTTGTGCACGCTGATCGTGTACGCGAGCAGCGCGATGCACAGGATGCCGTAGACGATCAGCACCTTGGCCGGCCCGACGCGCTTCATCACGAGCGTGGCGACCAGCTTGCCGACGAAGAATGCGAAGAACGTGGCAAGCAGGTAGTGCGACGCGCCGCGCTCGGTGAGGCCGCCGATCTGCATCGCGAGCCGGATCGTGAAGCTCCACACGCCGACCTGCGCGCCGACATACAGGAACTGCGCGACGACCCCCGCGACGAAACGCCGGTTGCCGAACAGGCGCGCGAGCGTGCCGCGCGCGTCGATCCGGTGCGTCGCCACGCTGGGGCCGTTGCCCTTGCAGGCCGGGTAGGGCGTGAGCGCGAACACGATGAACACGGCTACCAGCACGACGATCAGCCACTTGTACGGCTCGAGCGTGGCCTGGATCATCGCGAGCTGGTGCACGTGCGCTTCGGCGGCCGACATCGCCGCGAGCTGCGCATGCGACGCATCGCCTTCCTTGAAGATCAGGAAGCTGCCCATGTAGACGCCGGCCATCGCGCCGAACGGATAGAACGTCTGCGAGATGTTCAGCCGCCGCGTGCTGGTTGCGCGCGGGCCCATCAGCGTCGAATACGAGTTCGACGCGGTTTCGAGGAACGACAGGCCGGCCGCGATCACGAACAGCGCGACGAGGAACATCCCGTACTTCGCCATCGACGCGGCCGGGAAGAACAGCAGGCAGCCGGTCGTGTAGAGGAGCAGGCCGACGAGGATCGTCGTCTTGTAGCTGAACTTCTTCACGACTGTTGCGGCCGGAATCGCGAGGAAGAAGTAGCCGAGATAGAACGCGGACTGCACGAATGCCGATTCGAAATCGGACAGGAAGAACGACTTCTTGAATTGCGCGATCAGCACGTCGTTCAGGTTCGCCGCGGTGCCCCACAGCGCGAACAGGCAGCACAGCAGCGTGAACGCGAAGAGCGGCGTGCGGTTCAGGTAATAGCCGTCGGGTGTGTGTTCGATTCTGGCTCGGCTCATGGGTGTCTCCTTCCCAATTGTCTCGTCGATGAAGGCGCCGGTCAGACGCCGGCGTCGCGGAGGAAGCGTTCGAATGTCGCGGTGTCGGCGTACGACTTCTGCGTGCCGAGGCCCGTGACCGAATGCGCGGCATACGCGGACGCGTAACGCATCGCGTCGAGCGCATCGCGTGACGCGGCATAGCAGCGCGCGAAGCAGCCGATATACGCATCGCCGGCGCCCGTCGTGTCGCGTGCGTCGACCGGTACGCCCGGCACGTGCCGCACGCCGTCGCGCGATACCAGCAGCGAACCGTTGCTGCCGAGCGTGACGAGCACGTGTTTGAGCCCCCGCGCGACCAGCGCTTCGGCGGCGCGCGCCGCGCTGTCGCGCGAATTGACCGGCATGCCCGACACGATCGCGAGCTCGGTTTCGTTCGGCACGAAGAATTCGACGGTGCGGATCCGCTCGAAATCGAGATCGGCCACCGCGGGCGCGGGGTTCAGCAGCACGGGAATGCCGTGCCGCGCGCCGAACTCGATCGCGTGATAGACGGTGTCGAGTTCGATCTCGAGCTGCAGCACGATCAGCGCGCATTCGGCAAGCTGCGGCGCGGCCGCGTCGATGTCGGCCGGCGTCAGGTGGCGGTTCGCGCCCTTGACGATCAGGATGCTGTTGCTCGAATCGGGCTCGACGAAGATCGGCGCGACGCCGCTCGGCACGCCGGCGACCTTGCGCACGTGCGTGGTGTCGATGCCTTCGCGTTCGAAGTTGCGGATCGTGTTGTCGGCGAATACGTCGTCGCCGACCTTCGTGACCATCACGACGCGCGCGCCGAGGCGGGCGGCCGCGACAGCCTGGTTCGCGCCCTTGCCGCCGCAGCCGAGCTCGAAGTTCGGTGCTTCGAGTGTCTCGCCCCGGGCGGGCATGCGTGCGACATAGGTCACGAGGTCGACCATGTTGCTGCCGATGACGGCGATTGTCTCCATCTGCGTCTCTTCCTAGATATGAGGTGCGCCGCGCGCGTGGTCGGCAGCGGCGTGCAAGATGCGATAATAAAATCACATTAAATGTGAGAATGCAATCATATGATGTTCGAAGGGTTACTTTCGAGGTCGGCGTGCGTGCGGCGGCTTCTCGGGGAAATTGAGGTTTCTGCCAGCTTTATTATCTGATGTCGTACAAGGGGGCGAGGCGAGAACCCGGTGCTGCGGGGGGGGGGGGGGGGGGGGGGTGGGGGGGGGGGGGGGCTGCTGGAGGAATTCGTGCCGACCGGGCGCATGGGCCGCCGGGCGTGACGGGCCGGCTCGACAGAGCCGGCGGTGGCGAGGCGGGCGCGTTCGTGCGGGCGCGTCCGGCGCTTACGCGTACGTGGCGATCAGCGTGTCGAGATTGCGCTGCGCGCGCGGCGTGAGCGGAGCGAATTCCGCCGATTGAAACAGCGGGACCTGTGCGCGCAGATGTTCGAGCGCCTGCCTGCGGCCGGTGCGAAATGCTACCGACGGCGCATCGGGATCCTGCGCCCACTCGCGTGCGATGGCGCGGTCGTATTCGCGCAGCCGATCCGGCGCGGCCGCAAGGATTGCGAGATCGGCGTCGAGAAAAATCCGCCCGGCGCGCTGCAGGTTCGGATCGGATGCGAACGTATCGGGCAGACGATGCGACTTCGTCGCGAGCACGAGATCGTGCGCAACGGATACGTGCGAAGCGTGCGCATGCAACCAGGATTCGCTGCAGTGGGTGTTCGTGACTTCCACGAGCCATTGCGCGCTGCGTGCTTCGTTATCCGAGTAATCCGGCAGCGTCGTCGCATACACGAAGTCGTGCGCCCATACCGCGAGTTCGATCGCTGGCCACAGCGGTTCCGTGCGATACGGCGCGAGATGCGCGAACAGCTCGGCCAGGTGCGCGAGCGTGTGGTAGTGGCGTTGCGGTTCGCGATATGCGTGCTCGACGAGCGGCCAGACGGCGGCCGTGCCGAAGCAGGCGTCGCAGGAGGCGCGCAGCGTGCGGGCGAGGTCGGGGGCGAGGTCGGTCATGGGTAGCGAGCGGCTCGGGCTGGCGATGCGCGCAGCATAGCAAACGCGGCAGCGCGGGCTGCATGAACGCAGGAGATTCGTCGCATGCGGCGCGCTGACCTGCGCTGCGGCAAGACATAAGTCCGTGCCCGTCGTCGCGAGACACGGAGCGTCGGGCAGTGCGAGCGCCCGACGCGACATGTCGTGTGGTGTCGTGAAAGCGGGCGGGCCCAGGGGTGCGGCGCCTGAAGCCGACGGCGATGCCCCGCGTCTCGCACTGGCGATTGACACGTCGAAGTCGTTGGCGCAACGTCATGAACTGCACGACGCCTTGCGCCGTGAAAGGCGATAGTCGTAGTGATACTGTCATCTGCGCGTTTCGTATCCGGGACGCGAGCGATGTGTTATCTCGATAGACGACAGGCAACCGATGCCATCTGTCGAGACAATCTTCCATGATGGCGCGTCGCAATGTGACTGGCGGGCTGCGAAACACGGCGCACGGGCCGCCACCGAATCGAACACGGCTGAACAGGTAAACCGATATGAATACTGGAACACATTCCCACCGGGCAGAACACTGCGCCCGCATCCGGACCGCGCTTCTCGATTTGCACCGGACCCTGGTCGAACTTGAGCGTCGCGAGTATGAGAAGACCCATGGGCACCAATCGGCCGGCGATTTTCTGCAGGTGATGGCCTTCGACGATTCGATGAAGTGGCTGGAGCCGCTCAGCCGACTGATCGTCATGCTGGACGAAGCGCTGGATCAAGAGGGTGAACTGGAGCTGACGCCGACGGTAGTCGTGGCAAGAACACGGGAGTTGCTCAAGCTGGACCGTGCGTCCACGGACGCATTTGCGACGCGTTATCTGTATCACTTCGACAATTCGGCGGATCTCGCGGTCGACCACACTGCGTTGTTGAAGCTCATCGGCAACGTTGCGTAGGCCATGCTCGAAACGCGTCGTCGATGTGCCTGGCGCGACCGCTACGCGTCACGCCGACAGCACGTGTAGCCGCTGCGATTTCGCATGAACAGGAAGCCACCGAGGGCAATCCCGATCGGCACAAGCCGTTGATCTGGATTGCACGCACATGTCTGGTCCATTGCACGCGGATGGCTTTTGCATCGATCGTCAGGATCGAAGACGGGCCCGCCGCGTCCTGACCTCACGGGAGAGACGATATGGTTCTACGACAGATCATCGGCAGTTGGCGTGATGTGTCCTTCGAAGTTGCCGCATGGGATGGCGTCGGTGCAGAGGTCGACCTTTCCTGTGGCTGCATGTTCGCCCGTGAGGCGGCAGATGGGGGGCCGACGGGTGGACTACGCCATCTCGACCTCGTGCTGTCGGGGGCGCTCACCGGGTTGCGGCGCGAAGGTCACTTTCTGGCAGCGCCAATGGAAACACTGTTGATCAGCCGCCCGCCCGCGGGCATCGAAGCGGGCCGCGTGCTGTTGGTCGGGCTCGGTGATCCCGCAAGCTGGACCATTGATGTCACCGCGGCTGCCGCCGCCACGGCCGCGCGAACGGCGATGCAGCAGGGTTTGCAAAGTGCAGCCTTCGCGCCGAGCATACTCGACGGCGGGTTGACGAGCGCGGCTACCGACGGTATGCCGCACGCCATGGTGACGGCCGTGCTGGCCACGATAGACACACAATACCGGATCGCGGAACTGGGGCTCGCTGCGCGACCGTCACTGCGCCATTGGGTCTTCGATGTCGGCGCGTCCCGCTTTGATGGAGCTGTCGAACAATTCGGAAACGCACTGGCGAGTGTACAGTCCCAGCGCTCGACGTAGCGGAAGATCGATTCGGTTTGCGTGAAATGAGGCGTCCTCAGCTGTATAAGGCTGGACTAGACCAAGCAGACAGCATCAGATCGTCTGACTCAGTTCGGCCAGAAGCCGACGCTCGACGCATGCGGACAGATCGTTGACAATTTGGGTACTCCAACGTCGGCGTATCAGGATGAAATCGCACCGTATTCGACTCCGTGAGCATGTGCTGTCTGACGCCGATCGGTTCTGCGAATTGCAAATGAGTTCTCGTGTCGCACGATATGTGTCATGGCTCCCGCGTACGCGACATCAATGCGAAAAAGCTCTGACTGACGCGATAGCGCAGCAAAGTTCCGCCGAGCGGGTACGGTTCTTCTATGCCGTGGAATTTCAGCATGTGGCCGGGATGATCGGAAGCGTCGGATATACGGTTCGGGATCTCGGATTGGCTGATTGTGGGTGGTTCCTGTTACCAGCCTTTTGGGGAGAAGGCTACGCGGTCCTGGCGGTTCGCGAACTGCTGCTGAGGGCGTTTGGCTCGGGTGAGATCGTAAGCATGGCAGCGTCATGCTCGGTTGAAAATCGAGCCTCTGTTCGGGTAGCGGAAATATGCGGATTTCGCCTGATCGCAGAGGTTCACGGGCGCGCGCACTTTGAAATCCGGCTGGAAGACGCTCACGAGCTTACTCTGCATGGACCTGACTAGAACGCTCGTTACCGGCCATGAAGAGACAGACAATGACTTCTGCTACATCCGCGACAATGGGGACATCGTCAACGTAATTTTTCACGTAGGGGCCGGGGATGCCAAGTTCGACCCATGAGCGTAGCGCGCGGTTTTGGAAGCGTGCGCTGTCAGGCAGCCTCCATCGTCCTGCGGTACTTCCGGGCGGTTTGCGCCACGTAGAGCCGGATGACGTACCCGCGCTGGCGCAGCTTTTGTTTGCTGCATTTCATGGAACGATCGACGATCCGGGGCACACGGAGGCCCAGTATGCCTTGAAGGTATCGGCGATCCTTGGTGGACGGTATGGGGAATGGATCCAAGAGGCATCATGGACCGTTGAGCAGACAAACGGGCTCCAATCCGTATGCCTTGTTTGCGACTATCAGCCTTATGGATGTCCGGTTATAGCCGTCATCGCAAGTGCTCCCGCCAGACAGAGATCGGGTGCTGCCGGCGCGCTGCTTGCGACCACGTTGGTTAAATTGTCCGCGCTTGGCCATGCCGAATGCTGTGCGATGGTTACCAAAGGAAATGTGGCTTCCGAGCATTTGTTCAGAAACCGCGGATTTCTACCACACACCAATGTTGGCAATTCGTAAGGCGGTGTTCGCCTCATTTCGGCCAATTTGAGACGTTCGACGGCGGTGCCTGAATCGTCGACAATCAGAAACCTTGCACTCAAACCTCGGGCCGCACATGAGAATAAAGGCTGTGTTCTTCGATGTCGGCGAAACGTTGGTCGACGAAAGTCGCGATTGGGGCGAATGGGCCGACTATCTTGGCGTTTCGCGATTGTCATTTCATGCGTCTTTGGGGGCCGTTATCGAAAAGGGACAACACCATCGCCGGGTGTTCGAGATTGTGAGACCAGGAGTGAATTTCAACGAATTGCGTCGCGAGCGCGAGTCGACCGGCTGCGTCTATTCGATTGGCATGCAAGATCTCTATCCTGACGTGGTGCCCTGCCTGAGATGGCTCCGCGATGCTGGCGTTGTCGTTGGAATAGCGGGAAATCAACCCGCCGCGACAGAAGAGGCTCTCCGCTCTTTGGAAGTGCCAGCAGATATCGTGGCGTCGTCCGCGTCATGGGGCGTCGAAAAGCCCGATGCAGGTTTCTTCGAACGCGTTATCGCCGAGACCGATGGACTCGATCCATCTCAGATCGCTTACGTAGGCGATCGACTCGATAACGACATCGAGCCTGCGCGACGAGCAGGCATGATTTCGGTTTTCTTACGGCGCGGTCCGTGGGCGCTTATTCAATCGTGCTCCGGACGGTTCACTACGCCGGCTTACGTCATCGAAAGTCTTTCGTCGCTTCCCAATCTTTTGCAACGTCTGTGAAACTCTTCACCAGGCTCGCTTTCAGGGACGGTATTCGCCGCTTCGGGTCGGGACTGATCCACACACGTCGGGCAGTACCCGGCCACAAGCGGTCAGTCAACGACGCCGCCTGGATCGTTGACTATCGTTGCCCCGGAAGCTGCTCGAAACGTCGCACCTACTCATTCGCGCTCCACAACGATCTGTTCGAAAATCGCCCCTTGAACCGCAATCGTCGACCGCCGCAGCCGGTTGATTGCGGCCTCACGAATCAACAACGATAGATCAGATGTAAATCAGTCGATTCGCCGACTTTGAAATCGCAAGTGCCAACGAGGCTAAAACCTGCCTTTTCGTAGAAGGCAATGGCCTTCGTGTTACCGGACCATACACCGAGCCATACCGCGCCGGGGCGTTCCACTGCCAGATAGGAAAGTGCCGAGTTAAACAACTTTCGTCCAACACCCGTTCCTTGCGCACCGCGCCGAATGTAGATTTGATATATTTCCGCCGCCCCCTCTGGAACATCGGAGTGCGGAAGCGTGCACGGCCCCACATGCGCGTAACCAATCAATCCGCCGTCCTCGCACTCAACCACCCAGGTGCGATTCTCGCGATTGGTGAGCTGGTCGGTGATCGTTGTTACCGAGTAGTTTTCTTCCTCATGCCTGATTAGATCGCTCGGCGGGTAGTCGATGCAGTACCCCTCCGAAAGAAATGTTTCCCGGAATGTGTCACGTTTCAATTGAGCAAGTGGCAATGCATCTGCCACCGTCGCAATACGGATTCTCATCGGTGCTCCAGCGGTTCAGGGTCACAGGACAGTTGATCTGCCGATAGGCAGTCGAACGCGTCGATACGGCAACGGAATTTTGCCATCACACTCTACGTGCGTAATGTTCACGTTGCAAATTCGGTCAGTACCAGGCATTCGACTGCCGCGACCGGATTGGAAAGAATCGTTGGCATAGGGATGTGGCCGAACGTTTGCTCAAGCCATCGGAAACTATTGCCGCGCAAGCATCAGGGTCAGTTTCTGGACGGCGGCGCCGGATGCGCCTTTACCAAGATTATCGGAAACCGCAGACAGCAAGATCTGAGATTGGCATAAAAGTCGCTATTTTCTGCTTTAGCTCGTTCTCTTGAACGAATGGCCGGTTTGTAGAAATTTGACTGACCGGTGCGGGTCGATCACTGCCTTTGATGAGGTGACGTCCAAGCAATCTCAGACCCGATCTGACGCTGTCTGATAGATCAGGTCTAGACTTGCACACCTCAGCCGGCTCGTCGGGTCGTCCACCTCCACGTCCATCAGCAGCGTGCAGGCCGGCACCTGTTCCTCGAGCCACCGATGATCGCTGCCGTCGATCCGAATCGATTCGCCCTGGCGCACGTGGCAGCGCAGCAGCTTTTGACCTCGGACGCCAACTGCAAAGCGAAACTCGATCGGCGTCACCGTTGTCATTCCGCCTCGTGGCCGGTGGGGATCGCGCGCGGGTGACGGCCATGTATGCCAAAGTCGCGGACGCGAAACCTGCCCCGGAAGATTGCTGACGAAACTGTCGTTGCAGCGTGGGCCGCGAACCGCGCGATACCGCGGACTGTAACGACCTGTCCGTCGGGCGCGTCTACACGTTCACGACACCGCGCCCGAGTTCGATCACGCGCCCACCGACGCCGATTTCACCGCTCGCACTGACCGACAACCGCAGCAGGCAAGGCCGGCCGACGGCTTCACCCTGTTCGACCTGAAACGCGGCGGGCAGGCCGCGCTTCATCGCAAGCAGCCACCCGCCCAGATTCGCGCAGGCAGACCCCGTGCCCGGATCTTCCGAGACGCTGCCTTGCTTCACGAAGAAATAGCGCGACACCACCGTCCCCGGGCGCTCGGCATCGAACGCGAATACGTAGGCGGTCTTGCGGCCGAGGCTGCTGGCCGGCCAGATGTCGAGGCACGCGCTGTCGGGCTGCGCGCGGCGGCCGCGTCCTTGAGTGCGACCAGCAACTGGTCGGCGCCGGTGTCGACCCAGATCGGCGGTGCGAGCAGATCGTCTTCCGTGAGCCCCAGCAGCGCCGCCATTCGCGCGTCGGGCAACTCGCACGGCGCCGTCTTCGGCATGCCTGCGTGCGGTGCAGTGAATGTCCACACGTCGTCATGTGCGCTCACGTCGACCACCCCGGCCTTGAACTCGAGCGCGAGATCGTTGCCCGTACCCAGCAGGTCGCGCACGACATGCGCGGTGCCGAGCGTCGGATGGCCCGCAAAGGCCATCTCATAGCCCGGCGTGAAGATGCGAACCCGCGCATGTGCGCGCTCCGACGGCAGCACGAAGGTCGTTTCGGACAGGTTGAACTGCACCGCGAGTGCCCGCATGGTCGCGTCGTCCATGCCGCGCGCATCTTCGAATACGCAAAGCGGGTTGCCGCCGAAAGTCGATTCGGCGAAGACATTCAGCAGGCGGAAGGCATAGGCGGTCATTTGACGCTCGCGTGAGTGGGGGAATTACCGTACCGGGGGCGGGTGCGCGCGGCTCGATGCTCTGGCAGCCGCGCGGCGTCGCATGGGTCAGCTCGGCTTGTCGAGCGGCGCAAGCATCGCCTGCATGTCGGGATGCTTCAGGATTTTCCGATACTCCGCCGGACTCATTGCGTCGATCAACACGCGCCCGCTCACGTCCGCCTTGATGTACTCGACTGCGAGCAGCGCGATGACCGGATTGGTCGTCAAGGTGGCGTGATCGGGTGAATGATCGCCGAATTCCGCCACCACTGCCTCGGTGTTGTCCGCCACCGCGACGGCGAGCCGGCGACCGGACAGCCTGAGCCTCGCGCTGGCGCCGCATTTGGCCATGTCGTAGTGGCGCGGCCCGTTGAGCGTGCGAGTGCCGTAAATCGCCACGTGCGTGTCGACGCCCCGTGCCGCGGCAGCCTCGAGCAGCGGCCCGAGGTCGTCGATCTCTTCGTCCCAGACGCCCGCGAAGATCTGCGTTTTCGCATTGACGATGACGCGCGAGAACGCGCTGGCGATCGCCTCCCGCCCGCTCAACGACCAGACGAGCCCCGGCTCCTGCTGGACCGGCAGCCGATCGAGCGCACCCGCGGCCAGTTCGAGATCCGCATTGAAGCGCGTGCGCAAGTCCTCGAGCAACGACCGGTGGGGTACGGCCGCATAGCGGACGGGTTCCGACCGGTTGACGAGCACCGCCCCGCGCGTTTCCAGGCGACCCAGGGTTTCGTAGATCTTCGATGGCGGCATGCCGGCGCGCCGGCCGACTTCCGCACCCGTCAGCGCGGCCTGCCCGACGAGGGCCGCGTAGGCCTGCGCCTCGTACTGGGTGAATCCAAGCCGGATCAACGACGTGATCAGCTCCGTGTTTTCGCTCATGTGTATCGGCTCCTGCGCCCACGACGACCTGCATGGGCTCCTTGATTAACTACCGGAGTAGTATACAATCGCCCGAACTTACTACCCAAGTAGTAGGCGGTGTATCTCAACCTGACTGGAGGGATCTTCAAGATGCGTAAACGAATCAGCACCGGCTCCCCGTGGGAGCCCAAGGTCGGCTACTCGCGCGCGGTGGTCGTCGACAACACCATCTACATTTCGGGGACGGCCGGCAAAGGCGCGGACGTGTACGCGCAGACACGCGATGCGCTGGCGACGATCGACCGTGTGCTGGCGGACAGCGGGTTCGCGTTGTCGGATGTTGTCCAGAGCCGCCTGGTGGTGGCGGACTTCGACAACTGGGAAGCGGCGGCGCGTGCGCACGGGGAAATCTACGGCGATATCCGGCCGGCGTTTTCGCTGGTGCACGCGCTTCCGTTCGTCGATCCGGACATCCTGGTCGAAGTCGAGGCGATCGCGGTCAGGGCCGCGGCATGACCGTCGCCGGCAACCGCGTGCCGCTGTCCCGCACCGCGACGGGGGTGCTCGCGCTGGCGGCCGGCGTGGCGATCGCGAACGGCTATGCGTTGCAGCCGTCGCTGTCGGCCATCGCGAGCGAGTTCGGCGTGGCGGCGTCGCGCATGGCGGCCCTCGCGTCCGTGACGATGCTCGGCTATCTGGTCGGCCTTGCATGGCTGGTGCCGCTGGTTGACCGGTTCAGTCCGCGCGTGCTCGTCGCGACGCAGATGGGCGTGCTCGCGTTGCTGCTGGCGTGCGCGTCGTGGTCGCCGGGGCCGCTCGCGCTCGACGCCGGCTTCTTTCTGGTGGGCGCGGCAACGACGGTGGCGGCGCAATGCAGTGCGGTTGCCGGCAAACATGCGGATCCGCAACGGCGCGGCGTGGCGATGGGGGCTGTGTCGGCGGGCATTTCCGCCGGGATCCTGTTGAGCCGTTTCGTGGGCGGCATGCTGTCGCAATGGTGCGGATGGCGCGGCGCATTGCTCGCGCTGGCCGGGTGCGTTGCGCTGGCCGCGATCGGCGCTGCGGTGGTGTTGCCCGGTGGCCGGCCGGAAAGGCTGCCCGGCCGTGCGAACGCGATCGGTGCCATTCCGCGGTTGCTGCGCGACAGCGCTCAGTTGAGGCACCGTACTTGCGCCGGCATGCTCTGGTTCTTCGCGTTCAACCTGGTCTGGGTGGGGCTCGCGCTTCGCTTGGCCGAGCCGCCGTATCGCCTCGGTGCCGCGGCGATCGGCGCGTACAGTCTCGCGGGTGTGCTGGGCCTCGGCGTCACGCGCGTGGCCGGAAAACTCGCCGACCGATTCGGCGATCGCGCGGTCATCCGGGGCGGGCTCTTCGTGTCGGCCGTGTCGGCCTTGCTGCTTGCCGTTGCGCTCGGTCGTCCCGGATGGCTGGGCGTGGGCCTGGCCATGTTCGATGCCGGTTGCTTTGCCGCGCAGGTCGCGAACCAGACGCGTGTCGTCGCGATCGAGCCGGCTCGAGCCGGGGCATTGAGCGCAGCGTACCTGACGCTTTACTACGCGGCCGGTGCCGGCGGTGCGGTGGCGGCAGGGTTGCTCAACGCGCGAGCCGGGTGGGGCGCGATGATGCTCGTGACGGCTGCGGCAATTGCGGCGGCCGGGTGGATCGGTACTGCATCGACCCGCATCGATGCGCGGAGCGAGCCGACCTCCGCCGCTTGAGTGCGGACACGACCTGCGTGCGCGCGTGCCCGATCCGATATTCATTTTTCGTGCATGATCGGGATGCTCCGTTGATCAACGGCGATCCCGTTCCGGCATTCAACTATCCGCAACGCTGGCGGATATTTTTTACGCTGGAACAGACATTCACGCGCTCGCGCGTGTCATTTGCGATCGCATGCGAACACGGGCTCATCGGATTGGCCACAACGACGCCGTGCCCATGCAATACGTGTCGGGTTCAGTGTCGCGCAGCGCGTGCCGGTTGCCGCACGCAAGAGGAAGACATGGAACCAGACAGAAGCATCCCGGGTACCGGCGGCGGGTTGGCCGGCGCGCATGCGGAAGCCGGCTCGCCGCAGGCGCTGCTGGACGCGATCGTCCGTGGCGTGGAAGGCCACGGCATCCCTGCCGGCACTGATTGGCCGACGGCGAAGCAAAGCCTCGCGGACAACGAGGGGCAGTGGAAATTTTCGGCGGTGCTGGTCGCGATCGTCGCGCGGCGCGAGCCGACGATCCTGCTGACCAAGCGTTCGCCGGATCTCAGCGAATACTCGTCGCATGTGAGTTTTCCGGGCGGACGCCCGGCCGAGTCCGACCGCGATATCGGCGCGACTGCGTTGCGCGAGGCGTTCGAGGAAATCCGCCTCGCGCCCGATGCGGTTCGCGTGGCCGGCAGCTTGCCGATTCACAAAACTAGAAAGCGCAATCACGCGATCTTTCCCGTGATCGGCATCGTGCCGGAAACAGCGCAATGGGAAGCGGCGCCCGCGGAAGTCGCGGAGATCTTCGAGTTTCCATTTGCCGCGCTGCTGAATCCGGATCTGCCGCGCCAATACACGGACGGCGAGCGCACGGGCGCGTGGTACTGGGCGGAGCAGACGCAGGACATCTGGGGCGTGACGGCGCTCATCCTGAAGTCGCTCGCGGAGCTGGTACGCGATGCCGTGCGCGGCGATAAGTTCATGCACCGGGCCTTCGTCCGGCAAGGGTGACTCATGGAGATGGCAGAAACGTTCGGCGACGAAGGGTTCGCCATCCCGCGCCGCTATTTTGCAGCGGTCGCGATTCTGGTCGGCGTATTCATGTCCGCGCTGGACAGTGCGATCGTCAATATCGCGCTGCCGACGATCTCGGCCGACCTGCACGTGAGCGCGGCGTCGGTCATCTGGGTCGCGAACGGGTATCAGGTGGCGAGCGCGGCGACGATGCTGACGTGCGCGTCGCTCGGCTCGAGAATCGGCGAGCGACGCTTTTACACGATCGGGCTCGTGTTGTTTACGATCGCGTCGCTCGGCTGCGGCCTGGTGTCCACCTTCGGCGCGCTGGTGGGGATGCGGATCCTGCAGGGCATCAGCTACGCGATCCTGATCAGCGTGGGCTACGGTCTCTACCGGGTGATCTTTCCGCCCGCTTCGCTGGGGACGATCTTCGGCGTCAATGCGCTGATATTCGCGGTGGGGACGGCCGTCGGCCCCGCATTGGGCGGCCTGATCGTCTCATGGGCATCGTGGCCCTGGCTGTTCTTCATCAACCTCCCGTTCGGGATCGCTGCGATCGCGTTCTCGTTCGTCGCGCTGGGGAAGGACACGCATCGGGAGCGCGGCTTCGACGTGCCGGGCGCGGTGACTTCCGCCGCGGCATTCGGCCTCTTCGCGCTTGCGGTCGACCAGATCGGACGGTGGAGCAACCGTACCGTGCTCGTGCTTGCCGTCGCGGCGGCGGCGATGATGCTGGCCTTCTGCATCGGGCAGACCCGGGCACGCCATCCGCTGTTGCCACTGGATATTTTCAGGTCGCGCCGGTACACGTTCGCGGTGCTGACGTCCGTGACGATGTTCGTGTCGCAGGGCATGGCCTTGGTGGCGTTGCCGTTCGTGCTGCAGCACACGTATGCGTACAGCGTGTTGAAATCGGCGCTGGTCTTTACGCCCTGGCCGATCGCGGTCGCGCTGTGCGCGCCGTTTGCCGGGCGACTGGCGAATCGCTTCAATGCGACGCAGCTGTCGAGCGTCGGCGTGCTGATGTTTTGTCTCGGGATCGGGTCGCTGATCCTGTTGCCCGCGCAACCAACGGTCGGGGATTTCCTGTGGCGCGTTGCGCTGTGCGGCGTGGGGTACGGCTTCTTCCTGCCGCCGAACAACAAGGAGATGTTTGCGAACGCGGCGAAAAACCGGACGGCCACCGCGTCCGGCGTGCTGTCGACCGCGAGAACGACCGGCCAGTCGATCGGCGCCGCGCTGGTTGCCGTGGTGATCGCACTGGTGGGCGGCGCGGGCGGAGGAGGGGGCGAGCGGCTATTTCCCGTCTACGTTTTCGCGTTGGCCTGCGCGATCGCCGCGCTGTCGTTCTTCGCGAGCATCGCGCGCATCTACCGGCAGCGGGGCTAGGTGCGGCTGATGGAAATCGACGCGCCGGCGCGTTGCGATGCCCGATTCAATGCGACGACACGAATTCCGCATCCTCGAATGCTGCCGGAATGGCGAAGCTTTCGCGCATGCGCTGCGTCTCCTTCGCCGGCGTCAGGCCGAACAGGCGCTTGAATTCGCGGCTGAACTGCGACGGGCTCGCATAGCCGACCGCGTAGCCGGCCGCCTCCGCGGTCAGATCCTCGCGCACCATCAGCAAGCGCGCCTGGTGCAGCCGCGTCGACTTCAGGTACTGCATCGGCGACACCTGCGTGATCGCCTTGAAGTGGCTGTGAAAGCTCGGCACGCTCATGCCGGCTTCGTCGGCCAGTTGCGGCACGTCGAGCGGTTGCGCGTAATCGGCGTGGATCACGCGCAGTGACCGGCCGATCCGGCCGAACTGCCCGCGCATCGCCAGCGCACTGCGCATCGCGCTGCCCTGCGCGCCGGTGAGCACGCGGAAATACAGCTCGCGCAGCAGCGCCGGGCCGAGCACCGCGGCGTCGAGCGGCCGGTGCATCGCCTCGACGAAACGCAGCACCGACGCGTGCATCGTCTCATCCATCGGCGTCGACATCATGCTCCTGGGCGCCTGCACGGGTTCCGCCGTGCCGGCGCGGTCGATCTGCGCCGCGAGTTCGGCGGCCATCGTGAAATCGAGGTGCAGATACAGCGCGAGCAGCGGGCGCTCAGGCGTGGCGTCGGTTTCCATGCTGAACGGCACGGGCACGGACACCGCCAGGTAGTGGTGCTCGTCGTACAGATAGCGCTCGCCGCCGAAGTAGCCGCGCTTGCAGCCCTGGCACACGATCACGATGCCCGGGTCGTACAGCACTGGCGTGCGCGACAGCGCGCGGTTCGAGCGCAGGATGCGCACGCTCGGCAGCGCCGTCAGGTTGTAGCCTTCGTCGGGCGCCAGCGCGCGCAGCAGCGTCACCAGGCGCTTCCGGTCGCGCGGCGGCAGCGACGGGGATCGGGCGGAGGTGGAATCGGTGCTCATAGTTTTGTGCAAGAAAATCAGCGGAATCGAGCTTATTCGACGTGGTTCGTCAGACTAGTATGCACGCTCCAATCGACATTCGGGAGAAGCTCAAATGGCATCCGGCAAGCTCATGCTCATCACCGGCGTCAGCAGCGGCTTTGGCCGCGCGCTCGCGCAGGAGGCGCTCGCGGCGGGTCACACGGTGGTCGGCACCGTGCGAAGCGCGCAGGCGGCGCGGGATTTCGACGTGCTGTCCGCGCAGGCGTTCGCGCGGGTGCTCGACGTGACCGACTTCGATCGCATCGACGGCGTCGTGGCGGACATCGAGGCGAACGTCGGGCCCGTCGACGTACTGGTGAACAACGCAGGCTACGGGCACGAAGGGATCATGGAAGAAGCGCCGCTCGCGGAGATGCGCCGGCAGTTCGACGTGAACGTATTCGGCGCGGTGGCAATGATGAAGGCGGTCGTGCCGTTCATGCGGGAACGGCGGTGCGGCCACATCCTCAACATCACGTCGATGGGCGGCCACATCACGATGCCGGGTATCACTTACTACTGCGGCAGCAAGTTCGCGCTGGAAGGCATTTCCGAATCGCTTGGCAAGGAGCTTGAGCCGTTCGGCATCGCGGTGACGGCTGTGGCGCCGGGTTCGTTCCGCACCGACTGGGCCGGCCGCTCGATGCTGCGCACGCCGCGCTCGATCGCGGATTACGACGCGATTTTCGACCCGATCCGCCAGGCACGCGAAGAGAAGAGCGGCAAGCAGTTGGGCGATCCCGCGAAGGCTGCACGGGCGATGCTCGCGGCGATCGCGGCGGATCATCCGCCTGCGCATTTGTTGCTCGGCAGCGATGCGCTGCGGCTGGTGCGCGGGAAGCTGGCGGCGCTGGACGAGGAAATTCGCGCGTGGGAGGCCGTGACGGTGTCGACGGACGGTTGACGTGCGGCGCGGCACGATCGTTCGCCCGTAGCGGGTTCGTCCACGTTATCGAACGTGTCGACGATCATTCGCAACTTGGCATCATCGTTTAACAATCCTGTTCGATAATGGCTGCCGGCCACAGCGCCGAGTTCAACCACCTTACAGGAGTCCATCGCGATGCCAACCGTCACAACGAAGGATCACGTCGAGATTTTCTACAAGGACTGGGGCCCGAAGGACGCGCAGCCCATCATGTTCCACCATGGCTGGCCGTTGTCCGGCGACGACTGGGACGCGCAGATGCTCTTCTTCGTCCAGAAGGGCTATCGCGTGGTGGCGCACGATCGTCGTGGCCACGGCCGGTCGGCGCAGGTGTCGGACGGCCATGACATGGATCATTACGCGGCAGACGCGTTCGCGGTCGTCGAAGCGCTCGACCTGCGCAATGCGGTGCACATCGGTCACTCGACCGGTGGCGGCGAAGTGGCGCGCTACGTCGCGAAGCACGGCGAGCCGGCCGGCCGCGTCGCGAAGGCGGTGCTGGTCAGCGCGGTGCCTCCGCTGATGCTGAAAACCGCATCGAACCCCGAAGGCCTGCCGCTCGAGGTGTTCGACGGGTTCCGGAAATCGCTCGCCGACAATCGCGCGCAGTTCTTCCTCGATGTGCCGAGCGGCCCGTTCTACGGGTTCAACCGCGAAGGTGCAACCGTCCATCAGGGCGTGATCCGCAACTGGTGGCGGCAGGGGATGGAAGGGAGCGCCAAAGCGCATTACGAAGGCATCAAGGCGTTTTCGGAAACGGACCAGACCGAGGACCTGAAGTCGATCTCCGTCCCGACGCTCGTGCTGCACGGCGAAGACGACCAGATCGTGCCGATCGCGGATGCCGCGCTGAAGTCGATCAAGCTGCTGAAGAACGGCACGCTGAAGACCTACCCGGGCTACTCGCACGGGATGCTGACGGTCAACGCGGACGTGCTCAACGCCGACCTGCTGGCTTTCGTGCAGGCGTAAGGGTGTCGGCGCGGGCCCGCCTCGGCGGGCTGCGTCGTCGTCAGGGGCCGGCGGCGCGAGGTTACGCCAATCGCGCCGTCGGCAACGCGGCCGGATCGCCGGTCGCAGCGGTTCAGCCCGGACCGTTGAAGCGGATGCCCGGAAACGTCAGACGTGGCATCCGGCTTTCCAGAAACGCGAGCAGTTCGCGCACCTGCGCGGCCTTGGCGGAGTCGTCCGGCCAGATCAGGTAGTACGCGTCGCCGGTATTGACGGCCGTCTTGAACGGCAGCACCAGCTGTTTCTCGTCGATGGCCGTCGCACACAGCGCGAGATCGCCAATCGAGAGGCCGTGGCCGGCAATCGCCGCCGCGATCCCCTGTTCGAGCATGTCGAACACCTGCCCGCGCGTGATGTCCACCTCGAGATCATGGCCGCTGCCCTTGAGCCAGCGGCGCCAGTCGCGCCGATCGGGCGACGGGTGGATCAGCTCGCACGCCGCCGGATTCGTGCGTGCGACCGTCGCGGTCGCCCGCGAGCACACCGGAATCAGCCATTCGTCGAACAGCTTCACACACTGCGTGGCTTCGCCGAACTTGCCTGCGCCGAGCAGGATCGCGCAATCGTAGGATTCGCTGAAAAAGTCGACGGTATCGACATCCATCCACACGCTCGCGATCTGCACCTCGAACGCGGGCCGCGTGTCGCGAAACGCGGCCAGTGCGTCGAGCAGCCAGCGCATCGTGAGCGTGGAAGGCGCCTTGAGCCGCAGCACGTCGCGTTGCGACTGGAACAGCACGCAGGCCTCCTCGATCTGCCGGAAGCCGCGCCGCAGGCCCGACGCGAAGATGTGCGCCTCCGCCGTCACGGTCATTTTCGGGCCGCGCCGGACGAACAGCTTCCGGCCGAAGTAGGCCTCGAGCGTCCTGACGTGCTTGCTCACCGCGCTTTGCGTGAGGCTCAGTTCCTCGGCGGCCAGCGTAAACGAGCCGGTGCGCGCGGCGCTTTCGAACGCGCGCAACGCGTAGACAGGGGGGAGCGGTTTGGCCTTCACGGGTGTCGAATATGAATAAAACTCATGTCATCCAGCAGGATTTTCCGTTTTTCAGCAGCGGGCCGGGCACGCAATACTTCAGAAAACCGTGCAATCCGGTGCGCTGAATCCCGATGATGCCACCGTGGCGGGCACGCGCGTCAATTCATCCAACAACTTTTTATCATGGCACTTCATTACCCGCTGCTGTTCGCCTATCTCGCCGCGATCGTGCTGCTCATCGCGACGCCCGGCCCGGTCGTCATGCTTGTGGTCGGCACCGTCGCGCGGCGCGGCTTTCGCCAGGGGATGCTGACCGCGGTGGGCGCGAATGCCGCGAGCCTCGTGATGATCGCGGGGGCGATGCTGATGGTGTTCGGCGTCGTGCTCGTCAGCGAGCGCCTGCTCACGGGGCTGCACGTGGCGGGATGCATCTTCATCGCGGTGTTGGCCATCCGGACGCTGCTCGGCGAATGGCGTGCCGGCCGTTCGCGTGACGGCAATGACGCCGCGCAAGGTGCACCGGCATCGCAGGCGCAGCGCTTGCCGGGTGTCGTGCGCGGCTTTCTCGTCGGCATCGCAAATCCGAAGGACCTGCTGTTCTTCGTCGCGTTCTTTCCGCAGTTCGTCGGCATCACACCTGATTCGCGCGTGAGCCTGGCCATCCTGGCCGTGCTGTGGATCGCGGTCGATTTCACGATCCTGACCAGCTACATGGCCGCGATCAACCATCCGCTGATTCATCGCAAGCAGCGGTGGATCACGGCGTCGTCGGCGGGCGCGCTGCTCGTGATTGCGCTCGCCGGGCTCGGCGGTGCAATCACTGGTGCCGCGTAAGCCCGTCGGCGATCTGCGTTACGCTTCGTTTGCCCCAACGCCTTTATCGAGTTCAATCATGTCCAGCACCCCCCCGACTTTCTCCGAACACCTCTTCTCCTATGGCACGCTGCAACTCGAACCGGTGCAACTCGCGACCTTCGGCCGCAAGCTCGACGGTCGCGAGGATGCGATGCCCGGTTATGCGATGACGATGCTGAAGATCGACGACCCGGAAGTGGTCGCGACGAGCGGGAAGACGCATCATCCGGTGGTGGCCTACACCGGCCAGTCCGGTGATCGTGTCACGGGCACCGTGTTTGCGATCACGCCGGAAGAGCTGCAGCACGCGGACGACTACGAAGTCGACTCGTATCGCCGCGATCGCGTGGTGCTCGAGTCGGGCGTCGCCGCATGGGTGTACGTGGACGCGACTTCGCCGCGACCGGCGTAAATCCGGCGCGCGAAAAGGCGGGCCGCCGCCGTGCCTTGGCCCGCTAGTCGTTGCGCAGGAACACGACGTAGCCGCGGAACCACGGGTTCGTCGCGAGGTACGGCGGCGCGTCCCATTCGCCGCCCTGGATGATGCCGATGCGAAACGGCAACTGCAGCCGCGCGACGCGCGGCAGGTAGTCCGCGTAGTCGGGGATCGTGCTGCGTCCCTGGTAGGTCTGCACGACCACTTCGTCGACGATCCCCCTGAGCTGGTTGACCTGGTCGGTATCGATGCGGCTGCTCCAGTCGAGCAGCCCGGTGATGCTCAGCCGGCAATCGGCGGGCAGCGTCTCGCGCAGCGACCGCAGGAATTCGAGGTAATCCTGCAGGTGGCGCGTGCGCGCATCGAAGTCGATCTGAATACCGGTGATCGTGCGGCCCGACGCGCGCCAGCGCGTGAGCTGCGCGAGCATGATCTGCGTGACGCGCGGCGTCCAGCGCAGCGTATGCGCACGATAGACGAGCCATACGCGCGCCTGCGGCGCGGGCGGCAGCGCGACGCCCTGCGCGATCACGCGGACCTGCGACTCGTCCCGCGGCGACGCTTCGATCTGCCCTTGCAGCACGTAGACGGTGCGTGCGCCATGCACGACCGCCTGCGGCTTGACGCCCGCCCACAGCCAGAACGCGTCGTACCGCGCGGCATCGACGGTGCCGGCCAGCGCGACGCGTCCGGCCAGCAGCAGCGCGATGCACGCTACGCACGCGATACGCTTCACGCAGCGCTTACCAGTAGTAGCGGAGCTTCTGCGCCCACGGGCTGCCCGCGTAGCTGGCCTTCAGCGTATCGAACCAGCGCTTGCGCACGTTCTTCGGCACGTCCTTGCCGCCGCATTCGTTGGAGCCGCCCGGCGCATAGCACTTGATCGCACGGTAGTACGCATAGGCGCGGTCGTTCGGGTTCGCCTGCGCATCGGCCATCACCGTCACGTAGCTCGACATCCGCTCGTACGGCTTGCCGTCGAACTGCGACGGCCCGGCGCCGAGCGTCGGCGGGATGCGCGCGGCGGCCGTCGTCGATGCGTTGCGCATCCACAGCGGCACCGGATCGTTTTCGAGGCCGGGCGCGGGCGGGTGCAGGCGCACGAAATCGGCGAGACAGTTCAGCCCTTTCGCTTCGGCGGGATTCTGCTGGAGTGCCGTGGCGATGTCGTTCGCGGACGGGCACGTATAACCGTCTTCGTTTTTGGCGCCCGCTGCGATGAACGGCTTCAACGGATCGGCAGGCTTGCCGGACACCAGCGCGGCATCCGCGATGTACTCGGCGTAATGCGAGCGCGTGAGTTCCTTGTACAGCAGCGTGTACAGCGCGGTGTCGCGCATCGCGCCGCCGGCCGCCTGGCTTTGCGCCTGCGCGCGCAGCAGGTCCGCATTGGCCGAACGTTGCAGCAGCACGGCACGGATCGCGGCGTTCTGCACCGGCGAATCGTCGGCGAACGCGTCGTTGACGAGCCCGGCCTGTTCCAGGTTGATCGCGAGCGCGAGTTCCAGCGCCTCGCGCTGGAAGCGGAATTTCGCGAGCGGGATCAGGTCGCGCCACAGCTGGCGCGCCTTGTCGGACTGGCCGCTATCCTCCAGCGCGAATCCGCGCAGCGCCTGCTGGCTCAGGCCGAAGTAGTCGAGCGGCTCGGCGGGCGTCTGCGGCAGCAACGCGAGCGCGGCGTCCGGCTTGTGCCCGATCTGGACATACCAGGTCGCAAGCAGGTAGTCGTAGAGCGCGGGCGCATTTGCGAAGCGCGGCTTCTGCGCCTGCAGGTCGTCCAGCGTCAGCGGCTTGGCACGGCTCGAGTCGCTGTTGTCCGACGTGCGCATGCGCAGCAGGTCGACGGTCGCGAGCACGGTCGGCGACTGGATCTGGCTCGCGTCGTAATCCGACCCGAACAGCAGCTTGCTGTCGAGCTCGTTCGCCAACTGGATCAGCGGCACGTTCGACGTCGCCGGCGACCAGCGCGCGAGCGCGTGGCCGTACAGGTCGGCCTGCTGCGTGACATTCCCGCCGAGCCACGCGACACGCCGCAACAGCCCCGTCGCCGAGGTCGCATAACGCCCCTGCGGATACACCTTCAGGTAAGTGCGAAACACCGTATTCGCGGCGTCGAGCGACACCTTCGTCACGCGGCCGCGCGTCGGCGTGGGGCTGTCGTTGTCGAACACGTTGGCCTGCGCGGCGTTCAGCTGCGCGCGCCCGGCCATATAGAGCCCGGTTTCCTTCAGCCACGGGTTCGCGCTGTGCGATGCGTTCGCGAAGGCCTTGGTCGCGGTGAGGAAGTCGGCGCGATAGAACGCGTTCGTGCCGTCGAGGTACGCGGCGAACTGCTGGCCGAGCGGCGACTTGACCGGCGGTTTCGTCCACGCGGCGCTCGCGCCGCCGGCGGCGCAGGTCTTCTGCGCGATGTCGGCGCGTGCCGCGCGCAGGCGCGTGGCTTCATCGGCGGGGAGGCCGCCGGCACCGCCCAGTGCGTCGTTGAACGCATCGGCGCCCGAGGTCATGCTGCGGCAGATGCTGCCTTCGCCGTCGGCATACTGGTTCGACGGTGTTCCGGTATCCGCTGCGCCGTCGGTCTTGTCGGGCTCCTTCTGCCCGATCGAGATCCACCCGGAAAAGTCCATCGGAAACGGCACGATGATCTGGTTGATCCGGTCTTTCGCCGGGATCGTCTTCGGGTCCGGAAACGCCTGCGCGACCTTGGCGCTGTCGACCATCATCAGCATCGCGTTGATGCGCGTGTCGTTGGCCGGGCTCAGCATCGGCACGTTGGCGCAGGAGTAGTTGGTCTGCCGGAGCGTGGTCGGCGCATAGCAGCCGTCGTCCCCGCTGGCATGGGCAGCCGGAATCCAGAGCAGGCTGGCCGCCAGCGCGGCGAACAGGTTTCGGTGCAGCAATGGGCTATTGGGCATTTTTTCTTGTGCCGGGTGTAGGGCCGCAGCGGCCGGGTCTCTCAGGTGAGGCGTTTCGCCCCGGCGCGTATCGTACCGCACCGGCCGCTTCGGCCGCGAGCGCGCGCAGGCCGGCCGGCAGTCGCATCCAATGCGGGCCGGCGAAATGGAAGTCCACTCAGTGTAGACGCAACGCCACCTTGAATCCGGACCGCCTGAATTAAGATGCAGCCGGCAGTGACGGACCTCCGACGATAGACGACCGGTCGTCGTCCACGCTGCCCGACGGGGGTGGTCTGCCGAAAGCGGCGTCCGCATCGATCCGCACGACGGAGTCGATCATGGATGAAGGGGAGCGGATGCCGGTTTCCAAGCCTGTTCAATAGTATTGCTAATCAATAGGCCGATCGATGCGATGCATCGTGCGGCGAACGGCAGACGAGAGTGCGCCGGAACACGAAAACAAGAGGATTCCGATGAAACCCATTACATGGATGGTCATGGCAGTCGCGCTCGCGCTGTCAGCCTGCGGCGGCGACGACGTTGCCAAGAACGACGGCGCGTCGTTGTCGTCGCCGAACAATCCCGGTTCACCTTCCGGTCCGAGCTCGCCCGGCGGCGGTTCGAATGGCGGCCCGACGGGCGGCAGCGGGCCGACGCAGCCGCAAGCCGGGTGGTCGAAGGCTGCCGCCGTGGACGGCAAGGGCCCGGAAGGCCAGCCCAGCGTGACCCTCGACGCGAGCGGCAACGCGCTCGCCACCTGGATGACCAATGGCCCCGCCGGCATGTCCGGCAACGAGATGTGGGGCGCGCGTTATGCGGCGGGGTCGGGCTGGGGAAGCGCGACGCGGCTTGACACGAGCGACGGTTCGCATGCGATGAACACGCTGATCGGGGTGCAGCCGAAACTGGTCGGCAACGCGAGCGGGCAGGCGGTCGCGTTCTGGACCGAATGGACGCCGGGCCCCAACACGTACGCCCTGTGGGCGAGGCCGTACAGCCCGGGTAGCGGATGGGGCACGCCCGTCACGCTGGCGGCCGACATGGCCGGTTCGTCCTATTCGGCCGGCATGGACAGCCAGGGCAACGCGCTGGTCACGTGGACGCAGTCGATCAGCCTGCTCGATACGCGCATCGCGTGGACGCGCTACACGCAGGCCGGGCAGTGGTCGCCGACGGCGCTGGTCCAGATGCCGGTGCAGAGCGGGCCGGGCGCCGTGACCGGCGATACCGACAATGTGAGGCCGATGCTGTCGGTCCTGTCTTCCGGCCGCGCGGTGCTCGCGTGGAGGCAGACCAACCATACGAAGTCGGCGCTGTGGACGGCCACGTACGACGCGACCAACGGCTGGACCAACGTCAACCAGGTCGTATCGAACGCGAGCCTGTTCACGACGATCATCTCGCCGGTCGCCGGCATGGACGCGAAGGGCAACATCACGCTGGTCTGGGGGCAACTCGACGTGACGGGCGGGAAGCTCTACACCGCCACGATGTCGCAGCGCTATGTGTCCGGAACCGGATGGCAGCCCGCGCAGCCCGTCGCCCCGGCGATCGTGGTGCCCACGGGGTTCATCGCGACGCCGATGCTGACCGTCAACGAAAACGGCGTGGCCGCCGCGATGTGGGGGGAAAGCGGCGCGGTCCTGCAGGCGAGCGTGTCGGATGCCAACGGAAACTGGGGGGCGCTGCAGAAGCTGACGGAACACCTGAACGGGGCGGCGCTCCAGTACCCGCCGCTGGTGATCGACCCGGCCGGCAACGTGACGGTCGCCTGGGAGGACACGGGCACGCCGAACGCGTCGGTCCTCCTCGTGGGCGGCTACCGGAACGGCGCGTGGAGCACCGCCACGCTGGATCCACAGGATGGGACGTGGCCGGCGCTGGCCGTCAATGCGGCGGGGGCGATGGCGCTTGTCTGGCAGGGATTCGCCGCGAATATCGGCAGCCAGATCCAGTCCAGTTTTTATACGCCGGGCTCGTAATCGTGTCGCGTCGGGTATTCGAAGGAGCAGCCATGAAGAAAATCTTGCAGCGCACCGTGACCTTGAGGACCGCGCTGGGCGCGGCGGTCGCCGACCTCGTGTTGTCCGTGTGCGGTTCGACGCAGATGAACATGATCGACGCGCAGACGTCGACCGCGAAGACGCTCGGGCTCGCGTCGTCGGACGAGATCACGGTCGCCAACGTGCAGTACGGGAAGAAAGACGGGCTGGGTGGCCAGAAGGTGAGTTACGACGAGACGACCGGCAAGGGGCGGCGTTTCGGCTGCACGGTGTTCATGATTCCGGGGCTCACGCCGATCGATCGGCCGACGTACAACAACTGGGAATGCCATCCGCAACGCTGATGGCCGCGGTGACGACCACGCCCGCCGCAGGGCGCCGGTCGGCCGCTTGGGTGGACGACATGCCGCGCCGGCCTTGCGCCGGCGCAATTTGGTCCGATAATCGACGAACCGATCTATCCTCTCGTGTCGGCTCGATAAAACAACTGTCATGGATCAAGCGGCATTCGTCCCTGTTTTCAAGTTTCGCACGATCGACTACCCCGAGCAGGACCGGTTCCACGTCTGGGTCAAGGACATGCTGTGCGACTACCGTCTGGATGACGACGGCGGCCACGGCGCGTTCGACGCGGAAGCGAGCGGCGCGGCGCTCGGCCCGCTGATCCTGTCGGGCCGGCACTGGCGGTCGCGCGCACCGGCCTATCGGGTCAATCGGACCACGCGGCGGATTCGCCTCGACGGCCAGGATTCGATCCGCTTCACGCTGCTGCTCGGCGGGCGGCTGGCCAGCCACACCGGCGGGCCCGAGCTGGTCAAGGGCGCCGGCGACGTGTTCGTCTACGACGTCGCGCAGGTCAACGACTGCAGGGTCGAGGCCGGCGACGTGATCAGCCTGGTCGTGCCGAGGTACCTGCTGCCGAGCCATGCCGCGCAGGCGCACGGCCAGACGCTGACGAGCGGCGTGGGGCGGCTGCTCGGCGACCACATGCTGTCGCTGTTCCGCAACCTGCCGAATCTGCGCACGCACGAGATCCCGAGCATCGTGCAATCGATGTTGCTGCTGCTGGGAGCGGCCGTTTCCCCGACCGCGCAGGCGCTGCAAGACGCACGCGGCCCGATCGACGAGGCGCTGGCCGAGCGGGTCCGGCGCTACATTGACGTGCATCTGCTGGAGCCCGATCTCGATCCCGACCGGATCTGCCGCGACATCGGCGTGTCGAGAGCGCGGCTTTACCAGCTGTTCAAGGAAGACGGCGGCGTGATGCGGCAGATTACGCGCCGGCGGCTGCGCCATGCGTACCACGTGCTGGGCGACCCGCAGCGCCGGCATCAGCGCATCGCGGAAATCGCGTGGGCGCACGGCTTTCCCGACGAGAAGTATTTCCACCGGCTGTTCAAGGCGGAGTTCGGCCATACGCCGAAGGAAACGCTCGAGTGCGCGACCGCGCCGGTTCTGCTGCCGTGCGATGCGGCCGAGGATCGATGGGCGGATGGCGGCCGCCTGACAGGATGGACGTTGCCGTTCGGCGTGCTCACCAACTGAGCGAGTGGCGCGTTCCGGCCGCCGCACGGCGGTTCGTTTTGTGCGTCACGCGTACACGCTGCTCGCTATACCGTCTTCATCGACATCGTCGATCGCGGCCCGCAAGTCGTCGATCGCCACCATCAGCTCGCGGACCTGCCGCAACGACGGGTACTGATGCAGCACGGCCTGCCATTGCGGCAGCGTCAGCAGCGCGTGCCAGACGACGCCCAGGCCGCCCGGATCGGCATCCGGCCGCTGCGCGAGCGCGCTCGCGTATTCGAGGCTGGCTTGCGCCGACAGCAACTGCATCCGGCTTGCGGCGCCAAGCAGGCGCGGCGTCGTGTCGGCGGATGCATCGCAGCAATAGAGCACTTCCCGTGGCAGCGCTGCTTCGTCGGTCGTCAGCGCGTGCAGCGACGCGCCGTGTACGCGCACCGTGCCCTGGTGCGTCTCGAACGCATAGGTCGTGGCGGGGTCGGCCTGCGCGAGCAGGTTCAGGCCGCGCAGCAGCCGCGGCAGATCGGTCGTCGCGGCATCCGCGGACGCCTTCGCTTCGACGAGGAAGCGCACGTTCCAGACGGGCGCCGGGTCGTCGCCGCGCGTGCGTTCGAGCAGGATGGAATCCCATTCGGTTTTCGCGCGATCGTGGCGGCCCGGTATCGATGACGGTACACGCATCGACGTCACCACCCGGTACGTGCGGCGTGCGTCGACGGCGTCGAGCCGGCGGGCCAGCGCGTCGAGCGCCTGCGCGGCCAGCGCTTCGACGGCTGCGCCGCGCTGCTGCGACGCGACGCCCTGCGCGACGGCGACGGTGCTGCCTTCGAGCGGGCCCTGGCGTACCCAGAGTGCGCGGTAGCGACGCACGTGCGCGTCCGATGCCAGTGCGTCGACGCGCAGCATCCGTTCGAGCGCGGGGCTGTCCTTCAGCTTGACGATGTCCTGCTCGAATGCGGCGTCGGTCGCCATGTCGGGGAGTGCGAGCAGGTGCCGCAGCGTGTCGTGCAGATCGGCCCACGACGCGGCGGTGGCGGCCGCATGCAGCCGCGCGAGCCCGTCGCGTTGCCAGGGGCGGGCGCTGCGCTCGAGCTTGGCCGGGTGCGCGATCGCATTGACGGCCGAGTGCAGCGCGCGGCGGTCCTGCTCGGCGTGCGCGGACAATGACGCGTATTCGCGCACGCTCGGCGCATCGTGCCGCAGCACCGCGGCCTGAAAGGCGGGATCGCCGGCGCGCGTATCCATTGCGTCGCGGATCATCTGCGCGAGCGCGTCGATGAAGCGTTGCCGCAATACCGCGTCGGGCGTCTGTCCGTCGCTGCGCATTCGGCGCGCTTCCTCGATCACGATCGCGAGCGTGGCGGCCGGGTTCGCGGCGTCGGCCGGCGACAGCGCGCTGTCGAGCGGCGGCAGCCGGTAGCGGCGCGCGACGGTGCGCAGTGTTTCGTCGAGCAGGGCGGGAAGCGGTGTCAGCGACATGTTCGGTATCGGCGTGAAAGCGGTGCGCGTGCCCGGGGTTCGGGCTTGCGCGCGCGATGATGTGCAACGTTATCACGCCGGGACGGGCGGGATACGGGGCGTGTCGTTGCGAAGGGGCTTGATGCCGCGGCGCGCGGCATCAGTCGCGCGCAATGTTCCGGGTCAACGTCTCGATGGTCAGGGTGTCGTCTCGCGGCCTGCCGACGCCTGCGTCGAACGGGTAGCCCGACCGCTCGCCCGTTCGCGCATAGCCGCGGCGCAAGTAGAAGTCGATCAGTTCGTGGCGTGCCGACAGCACGACCATCACGGCTGTTTCGAGGTTCCAGCGGCGAACGGCGAATTGCTCGGCTTCGTTCAGCAACGCCTTTCCGAGCCCGCGGTCCTGCATCGACGGCGCGACGGCCAAGGTGCCGATATAGGCCGCGCCGCCGTCTTTCCTGACTTCGATGCAGCCGGCGATGGCGGCGTCGATCTCGGCGACGAGCAGGACGGTGTCCGGTGCCTGCAGTGTCGCGGCGAGCTGTGACGACGTGATCCGCGGGCCGTCGATCAATGCGGCTTCATGTGTCCATCCGGCGGCAGTCGTCGTCGGGCGGTACGCAGCGTTGACCAGTTCGACGAGCGCGTCGACGTCCTGCTCGTTCGCTATCCGGTAGCTGGCGGTGCGCCGGGGCGCGCCTGTCGTTTCATCCATTGAATCCCTCGGTGTCGGTTGCCGCGGTTGGTCCTGAACGTCATGTCGTCCAAGGATAGACGAACGATCGGCCGGCATCGGTATCGACCCGGCGATCAACCGTCAATCCACATTTCGCGTCGCGCTGAAGCGTTCGCGCCAGGCCACCGGCATCATCTGCTGATGCGGCCCGTGCCGAACGGGCCGACTCCACCCCCGTCATGCACTGCGAACGCGCCTCCCCCACATGCAGCAGCCCGTCACGCCCCGCAGCCCGCCCGCCGTCGCGGATCTGCTCCTGCTCCTCGCGCTCTCGACGTTATGGGGTGCGTCCTACACGTTCATCCGGATCGGCGTCGAGACGATTCCGCCGCTGACGCTGATCGCCGCGCGAACCTTGATCGCGGGCTCGGTGCTGCTGCTGTGGATGCGTATCCGGCGCATTCCGATGCCGCGCGACCTCGTGGTCTGGCGGCGCTTCTTCGTCCAGGCGCTGTTGAACAGCGTCGTGCCGTTCACGCTGATCGCGTGGGCCGAGCGTTCGGTCGAAGCCGGCCTCGCGACGATCCTCAATTCCGCGTCACCGGTGCTCGCGTTCGTCGGCACCTGGCTGATTACCCGCCATGAACCGCTGACGCCGCGGAAGCTGTTCGGCGTCGTTGCCGGGCTCGTCGGCATCTCGCTGGTGGTCGGCGTCAGCGCGTTCGAGGGGCTCGGGCGGCAACTCGTGCCGCAACTGGCGATCGTCGCGGCGACCGTCTGCTACGCGGGCGCCGCGATCTACGGGCGGGCCTTCAGCGGACTGTCGCCCGCGGCGCCCGCCGCCGGGTCGCTCATCGTCGGCGCGGTCGTGCTGGTACCGGCCAGCATCGTCGTCGATCATCCGTGGACGCTTCATCCGTCGCCGCCATCGCTGATCGCGTTGGCGGCGCTCGCGGTGTTCTCGACCGCGCTCGCGCTCGTCATCTACTTCCGGCTCGTGCAGTCGCTCGGGTCGGTCGGCACGACGGCGCAGGCCTATCTGCGCGTGCCGATCGGCGTCGGCATCAGCATGGCGCTGCTCGGGGAGTCGCTGTCGGCGTCGGCGTGGGTGGGACTCGGATGCGTCGTCGCGGGCGTGGCCGCGATGACGCTGCCGTCACGACGGCGCGGGCAGCCACGCTCCTGACGTTGGTCACGCAACACGTCACGTGTCGATCGTCGCCGTTACGCTGCGACTAGCGACTAGCGACTAGCGACTAGCGACTAGCGGCTAGCGACTAGCGGCTAGCGACCAGCGACCAGCGTACGGCGTACGGCGGTACGGCGGTACGGCCCGCTCAGCCGCGCCCATCACGCCGTCAACGTCACCGACAGGCTGCCGAGTTCGCCGAAGCGCACCGTCAGCGCGTCGCCGAGCGGCACGTCGATCGCGCCTGCATACGAACCAGTCGTCACGATCTGCCCGGCGCGCAGGGGCTCACCGCGCGACGCGAGGAAATTGACGAGCCACACCAGCGGCTTCAGCGGATCGCCGTCCGGATGGCGGCCGTCGATCGTGCGGTTCAGCGCGCCTTCGAACGACAGCGCCAGCGTTTCGAGCGGCACGTTCAGCCCGTCGGGCACGACCGGGCCGACACACAGCCCCTGGTTGAATTGCCCGTCGGCCAGCAGCTCGAACTTCGATGCGCGCGTGGGCTCCGCATAGCGGCAGCCGAGCACTTCGAGCACGATGCGCACTTCGCGGATCGCGTCGCGCACGTCCTGTTCGTCGTACGGCTGATCGCGCGCGGGCAGGTCGCGATCGAGCACGAACGCGATTTCCGGTTCGATCCGCACGATCGGGCCGCCGACGACACGGTACGGCGCATCGGCCTCGCGGATCGTCGACGCGAAGATCGGCGCGAGGATCACGCGGTCGGGCGGCGGCAGCGCGCATTTCCAGCCGCCGACGGGTTCGCCGAGCAGATCGGCCACGCGCTGCTGGATGGCGAGGGCGGTCTCGACGTTTTCGGGACGCAGCGCATCGGGCAGCAGCGGGCCGGGCGAGCCGGCATGGCGGGCGGCGACGAGATGCTGGGCGGCGCCGTCCACGCGTTCGGAAGTCGTTGTCATGTCGGTTGAGCGAGTTGAAAGTGGGCCGGCAAATAAGGGCCGGACGAAAGTCGGATAGTCGATGATAGCGCCTTCGGCACGATAGCCGCTCGAACCCGTTGCGAACGGGACGCTCGCAACCGCCGCGACACGCCCCCGGGATATCCCCTAGACGATCGGTTCGCCCCGGCGCTTGCACGTCGGGCGGGTTGTGCGACACAATAGGGAAAGCGCTTTCCTAAATGAATCGGACGACGGGGAAACGCGGGATTTCGGCGCGACGGATCGCGGCCGCATGCATGCCGCACGGCCCGATCGCCGCACGCCATTGGCCTTGCAGCACTGGCCGCGCGCCACTCGCCGTGCGCAACGATTCAACAACAACGTGGAGACAGCAGATGTTCAACAGGCTTCGGGCGGCAACTTTCGCAGTCCTTTCAGTGCTGGCGGCGCAGGTGTGCGCCGCGCCGGTCACGCTCGACGTGACGGGCTGGAAGGGCGGCGGCGCCGAGCCCGCCAACATGGCGGCGCTGATCGCAAAGTTCGAGAAGGAAAACCCCGACATCAAGGTCAAGTTCGAGTACATGTCGCGCAACGACACGACGACGGTCGTGTCGTCGCGGCTGCAGGGCGGCAACGGCCCCGACGTGCTGATGGTCGACCGCGAGCTGATGCGGCAGTGGCAGGGCGCGCATCAGCTGCTGGACCTGAGCGGCGAGAAGTGGGTGCCGACGATCTGGCGCGGCGTGCGCACCCACACGCAGATCGGCGGCAAGACCTACATGCTGCCGATGGAGCTGGTCGGCATCGGCCTGTTCGCGAACCTCGACCTGTTCAAGCGCGCGGGCATCGCGACGGTGCCGACCGACGTCGACCAGCTGAAGGCCGCGTGCGGGAAGCTCGCGGCGGCCGGCATCACGCCGATGCTGCTGCCCGCGAAGGAAGGCTGGGCGCCCGCGGCGCTCGTGATCGCGTCCGGTCTGGCAGCCGGCGGCGGCGATGCGGATGCACGTGCCGAGTCGTTCGTCGGCGCGGGCAGCGCGCGCTTTGCAGCCGATCCGGCGTTCAAGCAGTCGATGGCCGCGCTGAAGGTGCTCGCGGACGCGAAGTGCTTCGTGCCGCGCCTGAACAATGGCGTGAGCGCGTGGAGCACGGGGCTCACCGAATTCCAGGCCGGCCGCGTGGCGATGATGCCGCAGGGCGCCTGGAACATCGCGAAGTTCAGCGCGACGAAGGGGCTGTCGTTCCAGTTCGCGCCGCTGCCGGCGCTCGTGCCCGGCAACGGGCCCGTCGCGCTCGACATGCTCGGCACCGCGTGGGCGATCAACGCGGCATCGCACCAGGCCGACGCCGCGAAGAAGTGGCTCGCGTTCTGGGCGCGCCCCGACAACGATCGCCAGTTCCTCGACGCGGAAGCCGGGTTCAGCCCGTTCGAGGGCGGCACCGACGCGATGCCGCCGCAGGCGCAGCCGTATGCGGCCGCGCAGAAGAATGGGCACGTCGTGCTGTATCCGAAGGGCGTGTGGACCGGCTCGCTGTTCACGGCGATCTGGAATTCGATGTCCGCGTATTTCCTCGACATCGGGCAGGACCCGGCGAAGCTGCTCGCCCGTTGGGATGCGGCCGCGCGATGAACGGCCTGTCCGCTGACAATTCCCGTGCCGCGCGAGGGTGCGCGGCGCGGTTCGACGAAGGAGGCGCACGATGAAGCGCAACCGGACCTTGCTGTGGTGCGCCGTTCCGGCACTCGCGCTGTACGCGCTGCTGAGCCTGTATCCGCTGTTCAAGGCCGCGCGGATGAGCCTGACGGATTTCTCCGGCGTGGGCGACGCGCACTGGATCGGGCTCGCGAACTACGCGGCGGCGTTTCGCGATCCCGCGAGCCTGCATACGCTCGTCGTCACGTTCGCGTACGCGGCGATCGTCGTGATCGTGCAGAACGGGCTCGGGCTGCTGTTCGCGGCGCTGCTGTTCTCGCTGCCGCGGCTGCGCGGCGCGTTGCGCGTCGGGCTGCTGGTGCCGAGCATGTTCTCGGCGGTGATTGCCGGGTTCGTGTGGGAGTACCTGTACTCGCCGCTCGGCGGCGGCATCAACGAACTGCTGCATCTCGTGCATCTCGACGCGCTGCAGCAGGTGTGGCTCGGCGATCCGTCGGTCACGCTGCCGGCGGTCACGGCCGTGCACGTGTGGATGTACGTCGGCTACTCGACGGCGATCTTCCTGGCCGGCTACCTGAACATCCCGTCCGAACTGCACGACGCGGCGAAGCTCGACGGCGCGAACGCGTGGGTGCGCTTCACGCGTATCGACCTGCCGCTGCTCGCGCCGGCGTTCACCGTGAACATCACGTTGAGCACGATCGGCACGCTGAAGACCTTCGAGCTGCCGCTCGTGCTGACCAACGGCGGGCCGGACGGCGCGACGACCACGCTCGGGCTGCAGATCTTCCACAGCCTGTTCAACGACTACAAGTTCGGCTTCGCGAGCGCGCTGTCGATGATCATGCTTGCGATCGTCGTGGTGGTCGCCACCATGCAGAACACGATCCTGCGCCGCCGGGAGGACAACCTGTGAACGTCATCCGTCAACGCTTTCATGCGGACCAGCCGTCCGCCGGCACGTCGGGCGGCGGGCTGCGCGCGAGTGCGCTGCTGCGTCGCGTACCGGGGTTCGCGCGGCTCGTCGCCGCGATCGCGATCGTCGCGATCGTGCTGCTGCCGACGATCTACATGGTGCTGATGTCGCTGCGCACCGGCGACGACATCATCGCGCGCCCGCTCGGGCTGCCCGACCACGTGTTCTTCGGCAACTACGCGGCCGTGTTCACGCAGATGAACTACTGGCGCAGCGTCGCGAACACGATCGGCATTACGCTCGCGGTCACGTTCCTCGTCGCGCTGCTGTCGTCGCTCGCGGCGTATCCGCTGGCCCGCGTGAAGGGCCGGCTGTCGAACGCGGTCTACATCGTGCTGACGCTCGGCCTGACGATTCCGATGTTCGTCAGCCTCACGCCGCTGTACGTGCTGTTCCGCGACCTGCACCTGCTCAACACGTATCTCGGCGTCGTGCTCGCGTACACCGTGCAGAGCCTGCCGCTCGGCGTGTTCTTCTACACGAGCTTCCTGAAGCGGATTCCGCTCGAACTCGAGGAAGCCGCGGTGATGGACGGCTGCAGCCCGCTGCAGGTGTACTGGTACATCGTGCTGCCGCTGCTGCGGCCGATCACCGGCACGCTCGCGATGTTCGTCACGCTGTCGGTGTGGAACGACCTCGTCTATCCACTGCTGTTCCTGACCGACTCGTCGAAGTTCACGATCACGGTCGCGGTGTTCCGCTTCATCGGCACCAACGACATCGATCCGACCAAGCTGTTCCCGGCGGCCGTGATGGGCACGCTGCCGCTGCTCGTGCTGTTCTTCATCCTCCAGCGCAAGATCGTCGCGGGCATCACGGCCGGCGCGGTCAAGGGGTAAAACCATGAATCCATTCGAATCGCTCGACGGCCGCGTGATTGTCGTCACCGGCGGCGGCGACGGCATCGGGCTCGGCATCGTCGACGTGCTCGCGCAATGCGGCGCGCAGGTCGTCGTCGCGGAGAAGAACGCCGCACGCGCCGACGCAGTACGCGAACGGCTCGGCGGGCGCGATGCGCTGTTCGTCGAGACCGACGTGGCCGAACCGGCGAGCGTCGCCGCGCTGTTCGAGCGTGTGGACGCGCATCACGGCCGGCTCGACGGGCTCGTGAACAACGCGGGCATTACGCTGCACGGCCCGTTCGACGCATTCTCGCTCGACGACTGCGACCGACTGTACCGCACCAACCTGCGCTCGATGTTCCAGTGCGCGCAGCTCGCGGCGCCGCGCATCGCCCGCGCGGGCGGCGGCGCGATCGTCAACATCGCGTCGAATCACGCGGGCGCGAGCGTGCCGGGCTTCGAGATGTACGCGGCGACCAAGGGCGGCATCGTCGCGATGTCGCGTGCGATGGCGACGAGCCTCGCGCCGCAGCGCATCCGCGTCAACACGCTGAGCCCCGGCTTCACGCTGAACGCGCCGATCGGCGCGGCCCTCGAGCGCGATCCCGCGCTGCTCGACGCGTATCGCGCGCTGCATCCCGCGCAGCGCATCAACGGACCGGCCGATATCGGCCGGATCGCCGCGTTCCTGCTGTCGGACGCGGCGGCCGGCATCGCCGGCGCGGATCTCGTCGCCGACAACGGCATGTCGGCGCTGCTGTTCAACCGGACCCGTTCCTCCACATGAAGATCACCGAAATCGAAACATTCGCGGTCGCACCGCGCTGGCAGTTCGTGAAGGTCAGCACCGACGAGGGCCTCGCCGGCTGGGGCGAGCCGATCGTCGAAGGGCGCGCGGCCACCACGGCCGCCGCCGTGCACGAACTCGCCGACTACCTGGTCGGCCGCGACCCGCGGCATATCGAGGACCTGTTCCAGGTCATGTATCGCGGCGGTTTCTATCGCGGCGGCCCGATCCTGACGAGCGCGATCTCGGGCATCGAGCAGGCGCTGTGGGACATCAAGGCGCGCGCGCTCGGCGTGCCCGTCTACGACCTGCTCGGCGGCCCGGTGCGCGACAAGGCGCGCGTCTATGCGCACGTGAAGGGTGACACGCCCGAGGACATGGCCGCGAACGCGCGGCAGCTCGTCGAGGCCGGCTATACCGCGCTGAAGATGGGCGTGGTCAACGCGACCGACTGGATCGAGTCGCCGGCGGCGATCGACCGCGCGGTCGCGCGCTTCGGCACGGTGCGCGACGCGATCGGCAAGGAGGTCGGGCTCGGCATCGACTTCCACGGCCGCGTGCGCCGCCCGGTCGCGAAGGCGCTCGCCAGGGCGCTCGCGCCGTTCGACCCGATGTTCTACGAGGAATTGCTGCTGCCCGAGCACAACGACGCACTGCGCGAAGTCGCGCGCGACTGCGCGGTGCCGCTCGCAACCGGCGAACGGCTGTTCACGCGCTGGCAGTTCAAGGAGCTGCTGCAGGAAGGTGTCGTCGACATCGTGCAGCCGGACGTGAGCCATACGGGCGGGATCTGGGAGCTGCGCAAGATCGCCGCGATGGCCGAGGCGTACGACGTCGCGGTCGCGCCGCATTGCCCGCTTGGGCCCTTGACGCTCGCGGCGTCGCTGCAGATCGACTTCTGCACGCCGAACGCGTTCATCCAGGAGCAGTCGACCAATGTGGCCTATCACGACGACAACGCGATGTACGCGTACACGCGCGGCATTCCGTTCGCGTTCGACGCGGGCTACGTCGCGCGCCCGGATGCACCGGGGCTCGGCGTCGAGATCGACGAGGAGAAGGTGAGGGAAGCCGCCGCTATCGGGCATCGCTGGCGCAACCCGGTGTGGCGTCGCGAGGACGGCTCGGTCGCCGAATGGTGAGCGGCAGCAACGGACGAGGAGGAAAGCAATCATGGCAAGTGTGTCGCTCAAGCAGATCCGCAAGCGCTACGACGACGGCGCGGACGTGATCAAGGACGTCAGCCTCGACATCGAGGATGGCGAATTCATGGTGTTCGTCGGCCCGTCGGGCTGCGGCAAGTCGACGATGTTGCGGATGCTGGCAGGGCTCGAGGAGATCACGTCGGGCGACCTGCTGATCGACGGCCGTCGCGTCAACGGCGTGCCGGCCGCGAAGCGCGGGCTCGCGATGGTGTTCCAGAACTACGCGCTGTATCCGCACATGACGGTGTTCGAGAACATGGCGTTCGGCCTGAAGCTCGCGGGCGTCGACGCGGCCGAGACGCGCACGCGCGTCGGGCAGGCGGCCGAAGCGCTGAGGTTGTCGGCGCTGCTCGACCGCAAGCCGAAGGCGCTGTCGGGCGGCCAGCGGCAGCGTGTCGCGATCGGCCGCGCGATCGTGCGCAAGCCGGGCGTGTTCCTGTTCGACGAACCGTTGTCGAATCTCGACGCGGCGCTGCGCGGCGGGATGCGGCTCGAACTCGCGCGGCTGCATCGCGAGCTGGGCAGCACGATGATCTACGTGACGCACGACCAGGTCGAGGCGATGACGCTCGGCGACCGGATCGCGGTGTTCAACGGCGGGCGCATCGAGCAGGTCGGCTCGCCGCTCGCGCTGTACGAGCAGCCGGCGAACCATTTCGTCGCGTCGTTCCTCGGCTCGCCGTCGATGAACTTCCTGCCGTGCCGCGCGCACGGCGGCGCCGACGCGACGCGTTTCGACGTGCCGGGCGGCTCGCTCGCCGCGACGCCGGACGCGTCGCGCACATGGCCGTCGGGTTCGCTGCAGCTCGGTATCCGGCCCGAGAACCTCACGGTCGGCGCACCCGGCACGGGGCTCGACGGCCGCGTCACGCACGCCGAGCACCTGGGCGACGCGACGATCGTCTATGTCGAACTCGCGGGCCATGACCGGCCGCTGTCGGTGCGGCAGAACCGCGACGCGTACACGGTCGCGGCCGGGCAGCCGGTCGGCGTGCGCTTCGACATGCGGCACGCGCACTTCTTCGACGACGCGGGCCGCGCGCTCTGAGTCCGGCCCGGCCGGCAGGTTCCGCCCGCCATACCGGCGGGCGGCCGAACGCATGCATAAAAACAGAATTTCGATGACGACAGTAAAACTGGTACAGGGCGCGAATGCGATCCTGGGAGAGGGCCCGCTCTGGTGCGAACGCTCGGCGTCGCTCTACTGGATCGACATCAAGCGCACCGCGCTCTACCGCTACACGCCCGGCCACGGGCAGACCGGCTTCTGGCTGCTGCCGGAGCTGGCCGGCTGCGTCGCGAGCGTCGACGACGGGCGGCTGCTCGTCGCGTTGAAGAGCGGCCTGCACCTGTTCGATCCCGCGCACGGCACGCTCGAACGGCTGGCCGACGCCGCGCATGCGCGGCCGTCGCTGCGCTACAACGACGGCGCGGTGGATGCGCGCGGCCGCTTCTGGGTCGGCACGATGGCCGACGACGGCGATGGCCCCGGCGATCTCCATTGCTTCGAGCATGCGCATGCGTCGCGCGTCGCGGTGGCTGGCTTCGCCTGCGCGAACGGGATGGGCTGGAGCCCGGACGGCTCGACGATGTACGTGACCGATTCCGGCCGCCGCACGATCTTCGCGTACGACTTCGACGTCGACGCAGGGCGGTTATCGAATGCGCGGCCGTTCGCGACGTTCGGCGACGCGCGCGGCGTGCCGGACGGGCTCGCGGTCGATGCGGAGGGCGGTGTGTGGTCGGCGATCTGGGACGGTTGGCGGCTGCATCGCTATGCGCCGGACGGCGCGCTCGACAAGGTTGTCGAGATGCCGGTGCAGCGGCCGACCAGCGTCGCGTTCGGCGGTGCCGATCGCGCGACGCTGTTCGTCACGTCCGCATCGGTCAACGTGAGTGCGGACGGGCTGCTGCGCGGCCCGCTCGCGGGCAGCCTGTTCGAGACGCGCCCGGGCGTGGCCGGGCTCGAGCAGCATTGCGTCGCGCGTGCGTGGCTGGGTGACGCGGTCGCGGCCGCGCCGCGTTGATCAGTCAGTAAGCGGCGAGCGGTCAGCGGCGGCGCGCGTCGCGCGGCCGCACCGTCGATTCGCGCACGACGAGCCGCGCCTCGAGCATCGTATGCGGGTCCGGCGACTTGCCGGCGAGCGCGTCGAGCAGCGTCGTCATCGCGACTTCGCCCGCGCGCTCGGTTTCGGTGTCGATCGACGTCAGCGTGGGCGACGTGAGCTTGCCGAGTTCGAGGTTGTCGAAGCCGCACACGGCGACGTCGTGCGGGATCGCGATGCCGAGCCGTTCGGCTTCCTTGATGAAGCCGGCCGCGATCATGTCGTTGTAGCAGATCACCGCATCGGGCGGCTCGGCCGACAGCATCACCGACGCACACACGCGTTCGCCGTCGGCCACCGTCGCGCGCGGCACGCTGAAGGTACGCAGCGGCAGGCCGGCACGCGCGAGCACCTGCTCGGCGCCGGCGCGGCGTTCGTCGTCGCCGCGTGCGTTGGGCAGGCTGATGTACGCGAAACGCTGGTACTTCTCCATCAGCAGGTGCTGCGCGAGCATCTCGCCCGCACGAACCGGATCGGAGTGCAGCGTGAGCAGGCCGTCGCGCGGCGCGGAACCGACCGCGACCACCGGCTTGCCGAGGCTGGCCGTCCAGCGCAGGTCGTCGTCGGGCATGCTGGTGTTCAGGATCAGCCCGTCGACGCGCCGGCTCAGCTTCGTCAGCGCCGGCCGTTCGCCCTTGCGGTTCTCGTCGGCATCGACGATCAGGACGACGAAGTCGTTGCGCTGAGCGATCCGGTTCACGCCCTTGACCATCGCGGTGAAGTACGGGTTGAGAATGTCCTGGATCACGACGCCGACTGCGCCCGTCTGGCCGGTGGCCATCGAGCGCGCGAGCGGGTTCGACTCGTAGCCGAGCTGCTCGATCGCTTCGGCAATGCGGCGCTCGACGTCGGGCGAGAAGCGCTTCGTCTTGTTGATGAACTTCGAGACGGTTCCGATGGAGACGCCTGCAGCGGCGGCGACTTCGTTGATCTTGGCCACGATGAAAGTGAGTGTCAGTGCATTTTGCCGGCGAGCATAGCATGCGCGCCGGTGGCGGCGACCGTGCGGCGGCATTGCAGGCGTGCCGCGCGATCGGACTCGGTAGTATCCCTTGGAGGGCCAGAATTTTCTTGAAAAAGCGCAATCGCGCGCCGACAATGAAAGCGCTTTCCCGATTCGCGAGCATAGCACGTGTGCATTCCGTCAGAGACATCACGGAAATCGACGCACGACAACCGCCGCGAAATTTTTTTGCTGTCGAGGGAAAGCGTTTTCCCAAATTAAATGAGACGTGAACGAAAAGAAGGAGGAGATCTAGATGCGACAGTATGGGTGGATCGCGGCGCTGGCCCTGGCGGTGCCGGCCGTGGCGCAGGCGCAATCGAGCGTCACCGTGTGGGGGCGTGTGGGCGGCGACGTGCAGTACCTGAGCGGTGTGCAGAACGGCCCGCATTCGACGGGCTCGCGCTTCTCGGAAGGCAACGACTGGGGGACGAGCATCCTCGGCATCACCGGCAAGGAGGATCTCGGCGGCGGCAACCAGGCCGTGTTCTGGCTCGAGTCGTCGATCAACGCGGCGAACGGCAACTACGGCGGCGGCGTGCTGTTCCAGCGCGGGGCGTGGGTCGGCTTCAAGAACGAGCGCTACGGCTTCCTGCGGCTCGGGCAGGGCTCGTTCATCAACAGCTATATCTGGTCGTACGATCCGTTGCTCGAGGAAAACTATTCGGTCGAGTCGCTCACGTCGTACCGCAACGGCCCGAAGCTGTCGAACGGGATCCGCTATGAATCGCCGAAGTTCGGCGGCTTCTCGTTCGCGCTGCAGGCGAACCTCGGCAACAGCTCGAACGGCTGGCTGCGCGGCTCGACGAACAACGTGGGTGCAACGGGCCTGTCCGATGGTGCGACGGTCGCGTACACGCACGGCGACTTCGAAGTGCGCGCCATCTGGAACGAGATCCGCAACCAGTACGGCCGCGAAGACAACCTGTTCACCGCATCGCAGGAAGCGTTCATCGGCGTGCGCGACCGCTTCGGTCCCGCGCTGGTACAGATCGGCTATACGCGCTACAGCGCACCGGACACGCCGGCCGGCCTGTCGCGCACCGCGAACTACTACTGGGGCGGTGTGACGTACGACGCGACACCGTTCCTGCATCTGCAGAGCGCCGTCTATTCGATGAAGATCGACGCGGGCCAGTGGACCGCCGATCACAGCGGCGAAGGGCGCTCGACGATCATCGGCCTCGGCGCGATGTACGACCTGTCGAAACGCACGTTCCTGTACGCGACCGCCGCGCACGTGTTCAACAGCGCGGGGGCGAACCTGGGCGTGAACCCGCAGTCGCCCGGGCTCGGCAACGGCAACGGACTCGGTGCGTCGCCGATGCCGGGGCACGGGCAGACGGGTGTCTACGCAGGTATCGAGACGCTCTTCTGATCCGGGCCTGACGAAGCATCGAGCCGCAACCGTCAAACAGAGGAATCCTATGCAAGATGCAACACCACGGCCCGGCGGCCAAGCGCCGGTGCCACGCCTGATCGCACTCGACTGGGGCACTACGTCGCTGCGCGCATACCTGATGGCGGATGCGCGGACGGTGCTCGACGAGCGGGCCGCACCGAAGGGCGTGATGCAGCTGGGCGGCGCGGGCATCGCGATCGCCGACGCATGCGATGCAGCGTTCGAGGACGTGTGTGGCGCCTGGCTCGATGCGTGGCCCGGGCTGCCGGTCGTCGCGGCGGGCATGGTCGGCAGCACGCAAGGCTGGCGCGAGGCGCCGTATGCGGACGTGCCGATCGATGCGGCGCGGCTCGGCGCGTCGCTGCAGACGGTGCGCGCGCGGCGCGGCGTGACCGTGTACATCGTGCCGGGGCTGATCCAGCGTGGCGAACTGGCGAACGTGATGCGCGGCGAGGAGACGCAGATCGTCGGCGCGCTGCAGGCGGGCGGTGCGACGCATGGCGCGACGAACGGCACGGCGCCGGTCCGGTGGATCGGGCTGCCGGGTACGCATTCGAAGTGGGTCGCCGTGCGCGGCTCGCGCATCGAACGCTTTCGCACGTTCATGACGGGCGAAATGTACGCACTGCTGTGCTCGCACAGCCTGCTCGGCCGCACGATGCAGCCGTCGGCCGGGTTCGCGCGCGACGCATTTGAGCGCGGCGTGTGCGCCGCGCAGGCCGGCCATGCGACGGGGCTGCTCGCGACGATCTTCGGCAGCCGTGCGCGGCTGCTGGCCGGCGATCTGGCGCCCGCCGAGCAGGCCGACTACCTGTCCGGCGTGCTGATCGGCCATGAGCTCGCGGGGTTGGCGGCCGAACACTGTGGGCCGGGCGGTGCGGCCCGCGATGCGGCGCTGCGACCGATGCTGATCGGCGACGCCGCGCTGTGTGAGCGTTACAAGCATGCGGCATCGCTGTTCGGCTGGCCGCCCGTCGACACGATCGACGGCGCGGCGGCAGCCGGCCTGTGGGTGCTGGCCGAGCGGGCGGGGCTGCTGCCCGCGGCAGGCGAGGAGGGGGCGCCGGTTCGTGTCGACGAACCGGCTGCCGGAATGAGCGGCCGGCACGAGGATCGACCCGCGGTCGACTCGATGCCGGATCACGAATGCCCTATTTCGGGAGACTGACCTTGAAACACTGGAAGATTGTCGCAACGCCGCTGATCGGCGCGCTCGCAGCATGCGGTGGTGGAGAATCGGCGGACGGCGTCGCGACCGGGCAGCAGCTTGCGGCCGTGCCCGCGGCTGCAGCCGAAAAGGCGACCGCTGAAGTGCCCGGCACGTTGCATGTCGACTGCTCGCTCGGCTCGAACGGAACGGGATCGCCCGCGACGCTGGGCTCCACCGCCAATCCGATCCACGATCTCGCGACATTGAACCGGATCGTGCTCACGCCCGGCATGCGCGTGCGCTTCAAGCGCGGCACGACCTGCGACGGCAGCTTCACGCCCGCACCGGGCAGTACCGGTGCTGCCGGTGCACCCATCGTCGTCGACGCGTACGGCGACCCGAAGGCGCCGCGCCCCGTGATCGCGGCCGGCTGCACCGATGCGACGGCCGACCCCGACCAGTCGATCACCGAGCAGCACAAGACGCCGAGCGGGTTCAGCGGCTATTACTCGCTGTGCAAGTCGGACAACCCGACCGTGAACCGCGCGGCCATTTCTCTCTACAACACCCAGTACTGGGAAATCCGCTCGCTCGAGCTGACCAACGATGCGACCACGCCCGGCGGCCGCCTCGGGTTGTATGTACGGCTCGAGGATTACGGCACGGGCAGCCACTATCACGTCGACGACGTGTACGTGCATCACGTGCGCGGCTATCTGAAGGACGCCGCGAGCAATACGGTCGGTTCGTACAAGACGACCGGCGGGATGCTGTTCGAAGTGACCCGCGACAACGAGGCCGTCGGCACGAAGGAGACGCGCACCGGTTTCGACGACATCGCGGTCGAGAACAGCGAGATCTACAACGTCGACGCGGTGGCGCTGTCGACCCGGTCCGCGTGGATGTGCCGGGAGGGTGGCGCGCCGTGCGGCGACTATCCGCCGTACAAGGGCAACTCGGCCTACCTCACGAATCCGGCCACGCAGGCAGCGACGGACTATTTCCCGATGACGCGCGTCGTGTTCCGCAACAACCTGATCCACAACGTCGGCGGCGACGGCATCATCGTCCGCACGGCCACCGCGCCACAGGTCGAGGCGAATCACCTGTACGACATCTGGATGCGCGCGCCGGGCAACAGCGCCGGCGCATGGGCGATCAACACGGACGATGCGCTGTTCCGCTACAACGAAGTCAACGGCGTGCGGCTGCAGAACAATATCGAGGCCGGCGACGGGATGGCGTTCGACGCCGATCTCGGCACGCGCAACACGCGCGTAGCCGCGAACTTCAGCCACGACAACGACGGCGGGTTGATGCTGTTCTGCGGATGCGGTTCCGACGGGCTGGGCCACGTCGCGCAGGAAACCGGCGCGATCGTCGAGAACAACCTGAGCCTGAACGACAAGCGGCGGATCGTGTCGGCCGCGGGCTCGGCCGATTCCGTCGTGCGCGACAACGTCGTGATTACGCGCACGCCGGGCCTGGTCACGCCGATCGTCGAGAACCTCAGCTACGCGAACGCGTTCCAGGTGACGGGCAACCGCTTCTACAACGCGTCGGACAGCGGCGCGATCTTCCGGACGAAGAACGCGCAAGGCAGTTACGCGAACATCGTGTGGAGCGGCAACACGTACTTCGGCTATGCGGCGGATCCGGAATTCACCGGGCCGAACTATCGTCACGGCGCCCAGCCCGATACGGTGCTGCCGTTCGCGGGCCAGGACGTGGATGCGGTCGCCAGTGCGTGGTCGCGGGACAGCGGGTTCGACAAGCACAAGTACCGCGCGCCGCACGCACGATGACGCAAAGGCCTCCGGCGCGGGGCGGCGCCCTGCGTCGGAGGGTCGCAGCTTGAATGCCGGCGCGACTTGATCGCCATCAACATTCGAACCCGTCATCCGCCGATGATGGTGACAAGGCCGCGCGATCAGACGCGCGGCAACTCACCCCAGCGAGGTTCGCATGTACAAGAAGATCATGGTGGCCGTCGACGGCAGCGCTTCGTCGAAACAGGCGCTTGCCGAGGCAGTGAAAGTCTCGCTCGCAGGCGACGCGCACGTCAGCGTCGTGTATGTGGTGGACAAGTCGGTGCTGTTCACTTACGCGGGCCGATTCGACCCGCACGCACTGGTCGAGGAAATCCGCGACGACGGGCGCAAGGTGTTGCGCGAAGCCGAGCAGATCATCGCGCTGGCCGGCGCGAAAGGCGAGGCCGAACTCGTCGAGACCGAAAGCATCGGCGAGGACATCGCGGAGCGCCTGCAGCGCTATGTAAAGGAATGCGGGATCGATCTCGCGGTGGTCGGCACGCACGGGCGGCGCGGGATCCGTCGCGTGCTGCTCGGCAGCGTCGCCGAACGCTTCGTGCGCGGCTCGAAGTGCCCGGTGCTGCTGATTCGCGGCGACGATGACGATGTAGCGGCCGCCGCTGCCGCAGCTTAACGCGGCGGGGGCGCGATGATACGTCGCCAGTACCGAATCGTCGTCGCGGCGATCGCCGTGTTCGTGTCGCTCGCGGGCATGATGGCCGTCGTGTCGGGATTGCTGTTCGACAACGTGATGGCGCTGCGCGGCGGCGCGATCGCGCTGGTCGTCGGCGTGGCCGGCTTTGTCGTGATGCTCAACCCGGGCGCGAAAGGTGAGGGGTGACGCGCCGTGCTGCATCTTTCCTTGAAGGAATGCGCGCAGGCACTATAGTGCTCGAAGAACGACAACAACAACGAGCGCACGACAACAATGAAAACGAGGGACCTTGCGGCGATCGGCGTCGTCATCGGCGCGGCCGTGCTGCCTGTATTGTCTTGGGCCGGAACGGCGGCACCGCCGGCCGGCTTCGGTTCGCATGCGTCGTCCGGTGCGTCGGCCACGGGCACTTCCGGCGTGTCCGGGCAGCACCCGGCCGCAGACCGCTACGGCGATCACTCGACGGATTTCACCGATACGATCGGCGGTATCGACTCGCAAGGTGACGGCATTCGCGACGACGTCAGGAAATATATCGACGATCAGTACCCGGATCCGGTGCAGCGCGCGGCGATGCGGCTCTACGCGGCCGCCCAGCGCGATTTCATGATGCACGGCGATACGCGTGCAGGTGCAATCGAAGGCTTTACGCGCGTATTCCGTTCGCTTGAATGCGTCAGGAAGCTGATGGGGCAGCCAGGCGTCAACCAGTCGAAAATCATCGCTGCGATGATGTCGAACACGAGGCAGCGCTTCGCCGCCAACGGTCATGCGATGGCGAATGCGTCCGGGCACATCTACATGCAGTCCCAAGGGGATCCGTGCGCGCAGTGACCGACGTTCCCGCCGATCGCTGCATGCGGCGCGAAGCGTGAGTTACGTGCCTGTCGTTCCTGGCGACGCCGCGCTGTCCGGGATCGCCTGCACGTTCAGCCGCTTCAACGTTTCCGCCAGCTCCTCGTTCTTCGGCTGAACCTTCCGCGCCTGCGCGAACGCATCGCGCGCTTCATCCTGGCGGCCCAGTTTCCACAGCACTTCGCCCTTGTGCGTCAGCCCGGTCGCATGGGCTTCGCTTGCGTCTTTGTCCTTGTCACCGTCCTTCGCGAAGATCGCGATCGAGCGGTCGAACCACGTGAGCGCTTCGTCGTTGCGGCCGAGGCGATACAGCGCCCAGCCCTTGCTGTCGAGCGCGTACGCATCCTCCGGCGAATCCGCGAGATGCGCGTCGATCATCGCGAGCCCGCGCTCGACTGCGACGCCGGCGTCGGCGAGCCGGTAGCCGATGTCGTTCCGGCGATCGTCGGGAATCCTGTCGAGATCGAGCGCGGCGGCCACGCGGCTCTCGTCGCGTTCGGCGATCGCGAGCGACAGCAGCTTGGCCACGATCTGCTGCCGCAAATCGCTGCTGATCCGGTCGCGGTTGGCGACCAGGCTGCCGAGGTATTGCGTGTACAGGTCAGGCGCGCCCGGGGTGTTCGCGCTGTTCGCGATGGTCAAGCCGGGGCCTGCGCACCAGTCGGTGTCGGCCGCCCCGGACAGCGTGCCCGCGTAAAGATTGACGTTGCGCGGCGTGCGCGATTGCGCGTAGTAGGTGTAGCCGTTCGCATCCGAATAGCCGCACGCCAGGTATTCGTTCTCCACGTCCAGCACGTACGGGAAATGGCCGATCGGTGCCGAGCCGCCCGGCTCGACCAGCCGGAACGATTCGCCCAGGTCGCCGTCGCCGACGACCGGGTTGAACACCCACTGTTTCTCCAGATGCAGCTTCGGCAGCCGGACCCGGACGGTGCGCCCGGCCGCGTCGGTCGTGCCGAAGATCACGCTGTCATGCTCTTCCGGCTTGACGGGCAGCCCCGCGATGACCTGACCGGGCAGGAACAGCCGGTAGCGCGCATTCGGCAGCGGCTGATGCGTGGCGGGGTCGCGCAGCACGAACTGGTGAACGTAAGCCCCTTTTCCGAACGACGCCGTCGGCGTGACGTAGGTGCGCGCGTAGGCGGCGGGCAGGGCGGTGCAGCTCAAGGCCGCGGCAACGAGCGCGGCGAGAAGGCGGGATGTCATGAATTTGCGGTTCTTGTTGGTAAAGGTGTTATTGACCGACGGCCGGAAATGCACTGAACGAACCGCGCAACTGTCGATATCCCGATGCAGATACCGATACGGATGGTTGGATCGTCCAGTGCAATTCAATGCGGATCTCGCCCGCCGCAACGTGATGCGGGGAAGCGGTGAGCGGATCGCGCGGGAATGCAGTGCGGAGCATAGCAGGCTGCTCGCTCCCCATTAGGTTTCGCTGTTTCGCCCGGATCAACGCTATCGTGATTTGTATCAATTCATGATATGTCGATCCGCGCGACAATCGATTCGAACGCGGTGAAAAGTGCGAAGCGATCGCCATTCAATCGACCTTTACATCCGCTATTTCACCTCCTTAAATAATCAGGGTCTGCCAAAAGACCGGAAAAACGAGATCCCCATGAGCCATTTCCTGGACAGATTGCGTTATTTCTCCACCACGAGGCCACGCTTTTCCGACGGACACGGTGCCGTCACGGACGAAGACCGACAATGGGAAGACGGCTACCGGATGCGCTGGCAGCACGACAAGATCGTTCGCTCGACCCATGGCGTGAACTGCACGGGCTCGTGCTCGTGGAAGGTCTACGTGAAAGGCGGGATCGTCACCTGGGAAACCCAGCAGACCGACTATCCGCGCACGCGTCCCGACATGCCGAACCACGAGCCGCGTGGCTGTTCGCGCGGCGCGTCTTACTCCTGGTATCTGTATAGCGCGAACCGCCTGAAGCATCCGATGGTGCGCAGCGCGCTCGTGAAGCTGTGGCGCGAACGCCGCCGCACGCTTGGGCCCGTCGACGCGTGGCGCTCGATCGTCGAGGACGATGACGCACGCCGTTCGTACCAGAGCCGGCGCGGGCTCGGCGGCTTCGTGCGCGCGAGCTGGGATGAGGTCAACGAGATCGTCGCGGCCGCGAACGTCCACACCGTGAAGCAGCACGGCCCCGATCGCGTGGTCGGCTTCTCGCCGATTCCGGCGATGTCGATGGTGTCGTATGCGGCCGGCTCCCGCTACCTGTCGCTGATCGGCGGCGTGTGCCTGAGCTTCTACGACTGGTATTGCGACCTGCCGCCCGCGTCGCCGCAGACCTGGGGCGAGCAGACCGACGTGCCGGAATCGGCCGACTGGTACAACTCGACGTTCATCATGATGTGGGGCTCCAATGTCCCGCAAACGCGTACACCCGATGCGCACTTCCTCGTCGAGGCGCGCTATCGCGGCACCAAGGTCGTGTCGGTGTTCCCCGACTACTCGGAAGGCGCGAAATTCGGCGACCTGTGGCTGCACCCGAAGCAGGGCACCGACGCGGCGCTCGCGCTGGCGATGGGCCATGTGATCCTCAAGGAGTTTCATGCGGCCAGCCCAGGCCTGGCGGCGAAGAGCGACTACTTCGCCGACTACTGCAAGCGCTACACCGACATGCCGTGCCTCGTGCGCCTCGTGCCGCATGGCGACAGCTACGTGCCCGAGCGCCTCGTGCGCGCGTCCGACTTCGACGATGCGCTCGACGAGGCCGCCCACCCGGACTGGAAGACCGTGATGATCGACGACGCGACCGGCGAGTTCGTCGTGCCGGTCGGCTCGGTGGGGTTCCGCTGGGGGCAGCAGGACGAAGCCGACAAGGGCAAGTGGAACCTGCGCGGCGAGACGTCGAAGGGCGCGGCGCTCGCGCCGCGGCTGTCGTGCACGGCCGCGCATGACGACGTGGTCGACGTGCTGTTCCCGTACTTCGGCAACCAGCCGCACGCGCATTTCAATTCGACGCAGCACACGTCCGAGCTGTCGCGCCGGATCGGCGTGCGGCGCGTCGCGACGCGCAACGGCGACCTGCTGGTCGCGACCGTCTACGACCTGTTCGTCGCGAACTACGGACTCGACCAGGGGCTCGGCGGCCGCGACGTGGCCGCGAGTTACGACGACGACCTGCCTTACACGCCGGCCTGGCAGGAAGCGATCACCGGCGTGAAGCGCGCGGACGTGATCTCGGTCGCGCGACAGTTCGCGGAAAACGCGCACAAGACGCAGGGCAAGTCGATGGTGATCATCGGCGCGGGGATCAACCACTGGTTCCACATGGACATGTCGTACCGCGCGATCATGAACATGCTGATCATGTGCGGCTGCGTCGGCAAGCCGGGCGGCGGCTGGTCGCACTACGTGGGCCAGGAGAAGCTGCGCCCGCAGACGGGCTGGACGGTGTTGTCGGGTGCGCTCGACTGGAGCCGGCCGCCGCGCCAGATGAACTCGACGTCGTTCTTCTATGCGCATACCGACCAGTGGCGCTACGACCCGATGGACCCGGCCACGCTGCTGTCGCCGCTCGCGGACAAGTCGCAGTTCCACGGCGCGCCGATCGACTACAACGTGCGCGCGGAACGGATGGGCTGGCTGCCATCCGCGCCGCAGCTCGCGGTGAATCCGCTGAAGGTCGGTGCGGCGCTCGGCGATCCCGCGCATGCGGGCGCGGAGGTCGCGCAGCAACTGAAGGCGGGCACGCTGAAGATGGCGAGCGAGGATCCCGATGCGCCGGAGAACTTTCCGCGCAACCTGTTCGTGTGGCGCTCGAACCTGCTCGGTTCGTCGGGCAAGGGGCACGAGTATTTCCTGAAGCACCTGCTCGGCACCACCAACGGCGTGCAGGGCGAGGATCTCGGCGCGACGGGCGGCACGCGTCCCGAGGAAGTGAAGTGGCATGACGAAGCACCGCGCGGCAAGCTCGACCTGCTCGTGACGCTCGACTTCCGGATGTCGACGACCTGCATGTACTCGGACGTCGTGCTGCCGACCGCGACGTGGTACGAGAAGGACGACATGAACACGTCCGACATGCACCCGTTCATCCACCCGCTGTCGGCGGCCGTCGATCCCGCGTGGGAATCGAAGAGCGACTGGGAGATCTTCAAGGGGATCGCGAAGCGCTTCTCCGAACTGTGCGACGGGCATCTGGGCGTCGAGCGTGACGTCGTGCTCGCGCCGATCGCGCACGACACGCCGGGCGAACTCGCGCAGCCGTTCGACGTGCAGGACTGGAAGCGCGGCGAATGCGAGCCGGTACCGGGCCGCACGATGCCGAACGTGACCGTCGTCGAGCGCGACTACCCGAACACCTACGCGCGCTTCACGTCGCTCGGGCCGCTGATGGACAAGCTCGGCAACGGCGGCAAGGGCATCGGCTGGGATACGAAGGACGAAGTGAAGCTGCTCGGCGAGCTGAACTACAAGGTGGCCGACGGCGCGGCGCAAGGGCGCCCGCGCATCGACACGGCGCTCGACGCGGCGGAGGTGATCCTCGCGCTCGCACCCGAGACCAACGGCGAGGTGGCGGTGAAGGCATGGCGCGCGCTGTCCGGCATCACCGGCATCGACCATACGCACCTGGCCGCCGCGCGCGCGGACGAGAAGATCCGCTTCCGCGACATCCAGGCGCAGCCGCGCAAGATCATCTCGTCGCCGACCTGGAGCGGGATCGAATCCGAGCACGTGTCGTACAACGCCGGCTACGTGAACGTGCACGAGCTGGTGCCGTGGCGCACGATGACCGGCCGCCAGCAGCTCTACCAGGATCACGCGTGGATGCGTGCGTTCGGCGAATCGCTGTGCGCGTACAAGCCGCCGGTCGATACCGGCAGTTACACGCACATGGTCGGCACGCGCTCGAACGGCAACCCCGAACGCGTGCTGAACTTCCTGACGCCGCACCAGAAGTGGGGGATCCACAGCACCTACACGGACAACCTGCTGATGCTGACGCTGTCGCGCGGCGGCCCGATCGTGTGGATGTCCGAGGACGACGCGAAGGCGATCGGCGCGGTCGATAACGACTGGATCGAGTGCTACAACTCGAACGGTGCGTTGTGTGCGCGGGCCGTGGTCAGCCAGCGGATTCCGTCCGGGATGGTGATGATGTACCACGCGCAGGAGAAGATCGTGAACACGCCGGGCTCCGAGATCACCGGCACGCGCGGCGGCATCCACAACTCGGTCACGCGCATCGCGCTGAAGCCGACGCACATGATCGGCGGCTACGCGCAGCTCGCGTACGGCTTCAACTACTACGGCACGGTCGGCTCGAATCGCGACGAGTTCCTGATCGTGCGCAGGATGAACAAGATCGACTGGCTCGATGGCGAGGACGCCGCAACGGTGACACAGGGTGCCCGCGAAGGAGAAACGTCATGAAGGTACGCGCACAGATCGCGATGGTGCTGAACCTCGACAAGTGCATCGGTTGCCATACCTGCTCGGTGACCTGCAAGAACGTCTGGACGAGCCGCGAAGGGATGGAATACGCGTGGTTCAACAACGTCGAGACGAAACCGGGCATCGGCTACCCGAAGGACTGGGAGAACCAGGACCGCTGGCGCGGCGGCTGGAAACGGCGCGCGGACGGCAAGATCGAGCCGCGTCTCGGCAGCAAGTGGCGGCTGCTCGCGCAGATCTTCGCGAATCCGCACCTGCCCGAGATCGACGATTACTACGAGCCGTTCACGTTCGACTACGCGCATCTTCAGGAAGCCGGCAATACGCGCGCGATGCCGGTCGCGCGGCCGCGCTCGGTGATCAGCGGCCAGCGGCTCGAGAAGATCGAGTGGGGGCCGAACTGGGAGGAGATCCTCGGCGGCGAGTTCGAGAAGCGCGCGAAGGACTACAACTTCGAGAATGTGCAGAAGGACATCTACGGGCAGTTCGAGAACACCTTCATGATGTACCTGCCGCGCCTGTGCGAGCACTGCCTGAACCCGGCGTGCGTCGCGTCGTGCCCGTCGGGCTCGATCTACAAGCGCGAGGAAGACGGCATCGTGCTGATCGACCAGGACAAGTGCCGCGGCTGGCGCATGTGCGTGTCGGGCTGCCCGTACAAGAAGATCTACTACAACTGGAAGAGCGGCAAGGCCGAGAAGTGCATCTTCTGCTATCCGCGCATCGAGGCCGGCCAGCCGACCGTGTGCTCGGAAACCTGCGTGGGCCGCATCCGCTATCTCGGCGTGCTGCTGTACGACGCCGACCGGATCAGCGAGGCGGCCAGCGTGGAGAACGAGAAGGACCTGTACGAAGCGCAGCTGTCGCTGTTCCTCGATCCGGACGACCCGGCCGTGATCGCGCAGGCCGAACGTGACGGCGTGCCCGCCGCATGGATCGACGCGGCGCGGCGTTCGCCGACCTACAAGATGGCGATCGACTGGAAGATCGCGTTCCCGCTGCATCCGGAATACCGGACGCTGCCGATGGTGTGGTACGTGCCGCCGCTGTCGCCTATCAACGCGGCCGCGAACAGCGGCGATCTCGGGATGAACGGCTACCTGCCGGACGTCGAGTCGCTGCGCATTCCGCTGCGCTATCTCGCGAACCTGCTGACGGCCGGCGACGAGGCGCCCGTGAAGCTCGCGCTCGAGCGGCTGCTCGCGATGCGCGCGTTCATGCGCGCGCGCCACGTCGACGGCATCGACGCGCGCGGTGTGCTCGACCAGGTCGGGCTGTCGCTCGCGCAAGTCGAGGAGATGTACCGCTATCTCGCGATCGCGAACTACGAGGATCGTTTCGTGATCCCGACCACGCATCGCGAGTACGCGGAGAACGCCTACGACCTGCGCGCGTCGTGTGGCTTCTCGTTCGGCAACGGCTGCTCGGACGGCCGTTCCGAGGCGAGCCTGTTCAGCCCGAGGAAGGGCAGCAAGACCATTCCGATCCACGAGGCGTCCCGATGATGAGCACCGCACCCGATCCGACCTATGCGGCGCTCGCGGCGCTGCTCGACTATCCCGACGAGGCGCTCGTCGCCTCGCTCGACTCGATCGATACGCATCTGTGCGAGCACGCGCGCTTGCCGAAAACGGTGCGCGCCGGCCTCGACCGGTTCCTTGCGTACGTGCGCGAACGCGACCTGCTGACGCTGCAGGAGAACTACGTCGGGCTGTTCGATCGTGGCCGCGCGACGTCGCTGTACCTGTTCGAGCACGTGCACGGCGAATCGCGCGACCGCGGGCAGGCGATGGTCGACCTGCTGCAGATGTACGAGCGGCACGGGTTGTTCCTGAACCAGGGCGAACTGCCCGACTACCTGCCCGTGTTCCTCGAATACCTGTCGCGGCTGCCGGCGTCCGAGGCACGCAAGCTGCTCGCCGAAACCGGCGAAATTCTGAGCGCGCTGGCCAGCCAGCTCGCGCAGCGCGGCAGCCATTACGGCTTCGTCGTCGGTGCGCTGCTGCCGATGGCCGGCCTCGCACCGGCCGACGCGCCGGACGCCACCGACGACGACGTGGCCGCCGAGCGGCCGAGCGCCGCCGACTACCGCGCGCTCGACGCGTCGTATGCGGACGAGGCCGTGCGCTTCGTCGGCGCGGCCACGCCGGCGGAGGAACCGGTGCGCTTCTACGATCAACGGCCCGCGCGGCGCGCGTAGGCGCGCCGGTCCAACAGGGGAAAGCCATGAACGACTACCTGCATCAATTCCTGTTCGGAATCTATCCGTACATCTGTCTCGCCGTGCTGCTGCTGGGCAGCCTGATCCGCTTCGACCGCGAGCAGTACACGTGGAAAAGCGATTCGTCGCAGCTGCTGCGTCACGGCATGCTGCGGCTCGGCAGCAACCTGTTCCACTGGGGCGTGCTGGTCGTCGTGCTCGGGCACTTCGGCGGCTTTCTCGCGCCGCACTGGCTCGTGTCGCCGTTCCTGTCGGCGTCCGGGCACCAGCTCGTCGCGATGGTAGCGGGCGGGGCGGCCGGCGTCGCGGCGATCATCGGGCTGACGATCCTGATCTGGCGGCGCCTGGGCGACCCGCGCATCCGCCGCAACAGCCGCCGGTCCGACATCCTGATCGTGCTGATGCTGTGGGTGCAGCTCGCGCTCGGGCTCGGCACCGTCGTGCTGTCGACGCACCACATGGACGGCGCGATGTTCGAGCAGCTCACCGACTACGTGAAGGGCGTCGTCACGTTCCGGCCGGATATCGCGAGCCTGCTCGTCGGCGTGCCGCTGACATACCGGCTGCACATCCTGCTCGGCTTCACGATCTTCCTCGTGTCGCCGTTCACGCGGATGGTGCACATCTGGAGCGGGATCGCGTCGGTCGCGTACCTGATCCGCCCGTACCAGCTCGTGCGCAAGCGCTGAGGAGGCGCCATGAACGACGTTCTCCCGGACGTGCCGGCCGCGCTGCGCATCAACGGCGTCGCGATCGATGACGACGCGGTCGCGGCCGAGGCCGCGCATCACGGCGATGCACCCGATCCGCTCGACGCCGCACGGCGCGCGCTCGCGGTGCGCGAACTGCTGCGGCAGCGCGCGGTATCGCTCGCGCTGCTCGACGAAGGTGCGCCGCTCGACGACGTGGCCGTCGACGCGTTGCTCGACCGCGAGCTCACGCATGTGCCCGAACCCGATCGCGCGGATTGCGAGCGCTATTACGCGCAGCACCCGGCGCGCTTTCGCCGCAACGACATCGTCTATGCGAGCCACGTGCTGTTCGCGATGACGGACCGCGTGCCGCTCGCGCCGCTGCGACAGCGCGCGGAAGCCGCGCTCGCCGATGTGGTCGCCGCGCCCGACACGTTCGAAGCGGTCGCGCGCGCGTCGTCGAACTGCCCGTCGGCGGAAGTCGGCGGCAGCCTCGGGCAGTTGCTGCGCGGCGACACGGTGCCGGAATTCGAGGCCGCGCTGTTCGACACCGACGGGCTCGGCGTGCTGCCGAAACTCGTCAACACGCGCTTCGGCTTTCACATCGTGCGCATCGAGCGCCGTGTGCCGGGTGACCTGGTGCCGTTCGACGAAGCCGCCGCGCAGATCGCCGCGTACCTGTCGGCGCGCGTGCGGGAGCGGGCGATGCGGCAGTACGTGGCGATTCTCGCGGGCGAGGCGCGGGTCGAAGGCGTCGAATTCGACGGCGCGAACGGGCCGCTGGTCCAATGAAACGAGGTTTGGTGTATGGCAACTCAACAACAAGGTAACGTGGTGCCGGCGGGCGGCGCACCGGCGATTCCGCTGCGCGCGTGGTCGGTGCTGGCCGCGAGCACGCTCGCGTTCATGGTCTGCTTCGTCGTGTGGATGATGTTCGGCGTGCTTGGCGTGCAGCTGCGCACCGATCTCGGGCTGAACAGCACGGAATTCGGGCTGCTTACGTCGACACCCGTGCTGACCGGTGCGCTGATGCGCTTGCCGCTCGGCACGTGGACCGACCGCTTCGGCGGCCGGATCGTGATGACGGTGCTGCTCGTCGTGTGCGCGGTGCCCGTCTATATCGTCAGCTACGCGACGCAGCTGTGGCAGTTCCTGCTGATCGGGCTGTTCCTCGGGTGCGTCGGTGCGTCGTTCGCGGTCGGCACGCCGTACGTCGCGCGCTTCTTCCCGCCGCAGCGGCGTGGGCTCGCGATGGGCGTGTTCGGCGCGGGCACCTGTGGCGCGGCCGTCAATCTGTTCGTCACGCCGCTGCTGCTCAACGCGTACGGCTGGCGCTTCGTGCCGCGCGTCTACGCGGTCGCGCTGCTTGTCACGGCTGCGATCTTCTGGTTCGCGTCGGCGCCGGACCCGGGCGCCGGCAAGCGCGGCGGCTCGTGGCTCGACTCGTTCAAGGTGCTGCGCGACCCGCGCGTGTGGCGGCTCTGCCAGTATTACTCGATCACGTTCGGCGGCTTTACCGCGCTGTCGCTGTGGATTCCGCAGTACCTGAAGAGCGAATACGGGATGTCGCTCGTGATGGCGTCCGCGTTCGCGGCCGGCTTCTCGCTGCCGGGCTCGGTGCTGCGCGCGCTTGGCGGCGCGCTGTCCGACCGCTTCGGCGCGCATGCGGTCACATGGTGGGGACTGTGGGTTGCGTGGATCGCGCTGTTCCTGCTGTCGTATCCGGCAACCGATTTCGTGATCCACACGATCGACGGCACCGCGACGCTGAACGTCGCGATGCCGGTGGCCGGCTTCGTCGCGCTGACTTTCGTGCTCGGCGCGGTGTTCGCGCTCGGGATGGCGTCGACCTTCAAGTACGTCGCCGACGATTTCGCGGACAACATGGGCGTCGTCACGGGGATCGTCGGGCTTGCGGGCGGGCTTGGCGGGTTCCTGCTGCCGATCCTGTTCGGCGTGCTGCTCGACCTGCTGCGCGTGCGTACGACCTGCTTCATGTTCCTCTACGGGATCGTGTGGGTGTCGCTGATCCTGATCTACCTGTCGGAAGTGCGGCGTACGCCTGTCACCGGCTGACGGGTTTCGATCGATGTGATGGGCGTGGGCGCGAGGCCGGAACGATCCGGTGTCGCGCATCGAACCCCGTCGCGCCGGAAACGCCACGCGCGCCGTATCCGGCCGCGCGCGCTTCTGTCAAACTGGCGCCCATGAACCCGCGCCTGGCCTCACCGCCTTCCCCCGATTCCACACCTGCGCCCGCAGGATTTCCCGACGCCGACGAACTGGCCGCGCTGCGTGCGTGGTACGCGGGCATGACCGTGCGCCAGGCCGTCGAGCGCTACCTGCCCGATCGTCTCGGCGAAGGGCGCTCTGCGCGCGGCGTGATCGGCGGGATTCGGCGCCGCCTCGTGCGCGTCGCGCGGCAGGCCGGCCGGCCCGATCTCGCGGAGCAGCTCGGTCATCCCGACGGTGAGCGTATGCGGGAGGCGAAGGCGGCTGCCGAAGCGGTCGGCCTGCTGCGCCATGCACGCGCGCCGGTCCCG
>NZ_JAAGPE010000107.1:0-28558 GCF_017104605.1 Burkholderia sp. Ac-20384
GTGGGGGGAGAGGGGAGTCTTGACGAGATACTTGAGGGCGGGAGGAGATGAGGATGTAATGGGCGGAGCGCTCGCGCCAAGCGGTGCGGCGGGCAGAAGAGTGGTGGCCGCGGGCCGGCTAGGTGAGTATCAGCGAGAACAATCGAGTAGCATAGAAAGGTGCTGGAAGAAGCATGCTGCCCCGCCGGCACGGTCGCGGAACGGGCGTGGTCGTAGTGGTCCGTAGGGGTGAGTTCCGCAAGGAGCAAGCGGGCAACGATAGTCCTCGACATCGATGGAGTTCTACACCCCAATTCTGTGGGCGAGCTCGAATACGGGCCCAACGGGCCGGTGATCGTCGGACAGGGCGTTTGTTCACTGCAGACCAAGCTGGCCGAACGGGTCAGAGGGAAAGCAGTCGACCTCGCAATCCATAGCACCTGGATCTATATGTTCGACCTCAAACACCTGCAAGATGAGTATCTGCGCGAGCTGAGCGAGGCTGCCAAAATTTATCTCACGAATCGACGCATCGAGAGTCGCTCACTACGGATAGCGGACTATATCCGGAGGCGCCGACTGATGCTGGGCGATATCCTGATTCTGGACGACGCCCCAAAGGAATTTGCATCTGCCCCAGATCTGCAATCCCGTCTCGTCGTATGCGATCCGGCCCACGGGATAGACGATCCTGCGGTACTTCAACGGATTGATGAGTTCGTCTCCCAGGTGATCACAATCGATGTCAGTCGGAGCTCGATTTCGTGGGATGAGTAGATGGCGTTCCATCGTGCATCGCGTAACGCAGAGCACGGGCATCGTGTAGCGCATGGTGGCGACCGCCGAATTGCGTGTAGTAGGACTCCAACCGGACCTGGTCTGCCTGATCACGGACAAGCAGCCCCTGCCAGCCATTTGGTACACCGTCGAAGATGTCTACGAGAAGATCCCAGTCCCCTGGGAAGTCCATGCAGAAGATGCCGCGCTCGAACGGTCGGAGCCACTCGCAGAGAGCAGACCGGAGGTTCTCGCGAGAGAACACGCGATCAGGATATTGACCTAGCTGTGGCAGCACCGCTTCATGGACGAACGGGCTGCAGGTGCGTCGATCGAAATCGTTGCGTTCACCGTAAAACTCGCGGCCGTCCTCGGCGACCAATGCGATGCTGATTAGGTCGCAGTCGATGAAATCAGTGAATTCAGTGTCGACGTAAACTCGCATCATTGTCTCGCTAGCTTTGCGCACTCGGTTGATCAACATCTGACATCTCCGCATCATGCAGGCAAGCTGCATGGTGGTCGTCACTTGGCCTCGTAGCGTGAACCCGACCATCTTCGAACGGCGGTTCGTCAATCGTCCGATTCTATGTTGGCAGATCTGTCCCAGCCGACTGGTTTGCGGATCCAGTACTGTCGACCGCCGTCAACTGATGGACCCGTGACGATCTCGATGCCATGCTGTATTGCCCAATCTGGCGCATTTCGCACGGAGACTCCCGCCGACCGTGCGAACACTGCCAATGGTAGAAATGTTGCGGTGAAGTCTCGCAGATCGTCAATGTCGATCGCTCGAGTTGTTCGATTCCGCAGTCTAGCGATTTGCGTCCTAACGAGTCCGGCGTTGACGAGGTGGTACATCACTTCCTGTTTGATGCCGAGCCGCCGAGCAGCTGCAACGATGGACATCAGCGTCTCGGATTCCGATTGAGTTCGATTGGCCGAAATTGCGACGCCCTTATCGACGTAAATTGTTCGCAATGTCGGCGTTTGGTCATGCGCAATGACAAGGCGCGTTTTGCCGTCGGCAAGCAGACGGAAGAAGGCGACGGATGCGTCAATAGAGACATACAGCCGCAAGGCCTCGGCGATGCTAATCGGATCGTCAAGGGGGCGAACGTCTTGGCCGCCAGCAGCCAGAATGCTATCGAGAAAGCGATCGAGGGACTTCGTATTGACCAATCTTTCGTTTGTATCAATGAGACCGGCCTTAGTAAGTGCCTCGATACGTTTGACCGACATTCCAATGTAGCGCGCAGCAGTCGTCGGGGCGACGAGCGACCTCTGGATCTCCATGAGACGCTGAACATCGGTCTCATTGACCACAAACCTGATTCGTCCCGTCCGAGTTTGTCGAATCGGCACTACCTCGCCTGCTTGGGTGAGCATATTGGCGATCGTTCGGCTCCCGATTAGCCGACGACCATGCCGATCAGTGATTGCCGGAGCCGTCGTGCTCCTTCGTCCCCTGGCGACCATAGGTTCGTTGCCGGACGTATGCTCTACGTATTGGTCTAATAGATCGAGCATCCACTGACGCTGAGCGTCTTTCAAATGCTTGCGCAACATGACGAGCAACTGCGGAAACGCTTCTGATAGTAGCGGGACGTTCTGCCCCTCGGTTCGAGGAGCGCGGAGGCGATTCAGAAGTCCGAAGCAATCGCAGCGACTGCCCATCAATTGTGCACCTGCCGTCACGACGATTCGCTCGATATTCTCTGACCGCCGCGAGGCCTTCTTCAATGGTTTGCCGCGTAGTCCGAACACAGACAATGCCCCAAGAAAGCGGGCGAGGCTCCAACGGTCGGAAGCAGATAGCAGGCTAGCATCGATCTCGAACTGATCATTCAGCAACCTCAGGACATCATCCGAGAATGCGTCAACCTCCGCGCTTTGGAGCGATGCGCCGCAACTACAAGTCGCGAAACGAACGTGTTTCCAGCGCAACCTTCGTCTGCACATCGCGCATTGCGAAGTGAGCCAGCATTTGTGAACGAAGCATCCGGTGTTCTCTGCGTACCAATCATCACGCCAGTAGCTATCAGATGCCGCGAGGCAGTACGGGCACCAGCGAGCAACGCCGTGAGTCTTCGGTAGGTCAGGCTCGGAGTAGGTGAGCCAACTAGGGCTGGAAAGACCGTTCGCGAATGCGACACGTAAGCGATAGCCTAGAAAACTCTCATCGGAATGTGCTGAGGGGCGCACCAAAAAATGACCCGAGAACAGGGCCATTCCAATGGTGTGCCAATGTTTGCCATGGACCGGCTCACGCTTCATGACGACAACAATGAAAGCTGGCCGGGCATGCGCTCTTCGTACTTGCGCCGCGCGGTTTCTATGCGTCTGAGCTTCCGGAGGAGTTCGACTGCATATTGATCGATGAAGTAGGCCGATAGCCCGGTATCGTCGGTTTTTTTGAAAACCGGTAGCTTTCCACTAAGTGCCTCGTTTACCAAAGCGAGCGAGGCGGTCATTGGGCGCTGGTGCCAGGACATCCATTGGCCGAAGAGTGGATAGAGTAGAGTGCCACCAGCAGCAAATGGCCGCGATACGCTGTCTAAGGTTCTGCAGGCGTCAGCCACATCCGATTTCCGAACGAAAGTGTGTGTACCAACAGTAACGGGACGAAGCAATCCCATAGCCGAAAGCGCAGCGTATCCTCGGTGCTCAGTGCGCGATCTGCCGTGTACGTGCCGTAAAGGAACCAGTGATGCAAACCATCGCCGGCACGCCTCGACGGTCCGCCGCGGAAGATAGGTCTGGTAAGTCATGCCATATGCGACGATGCGAGCATCTGAACCGAGCCTGTTCAGTGCAAGGTGCTTCAGAACGCCATGCGGGCATCCGATGGACAACACAGCTTCATGGAGCCTGACATAGCCGTGTGGTACACCGTGACAATTGGGGCGAGACTGGTGGGCCGCCGCAGTACTGTCCGACCAATCGCTCATAAAGTATCTTTGTCGCAGCTCTTCGATAGGTAGCTTTGACAAGCAGGTTGGTCGATGAGGCTCCTCAAGCAGCATGCGACGAAGACGGGTAAGTATCGTGAGCCTTGGGGTGCCCGTAGCCTCCTGCAAAAATGCACGTATGCCGTCCAAGTCCGGCTCGAACGAGAGCTGTTTTTTTTCGATTATCTCGGCGATTCGGGTCGATCGTGGGACGTCAATTTGCCGATATCCGACTTTTTCCACGGCTACCGCAACTGCGTCGAACAGCGCTTCCAGGAACAGTATGCACGTGAGTTGAGCGTACGCCTGCGGAACTTGGCCGTCGACGATCAAGCGTTCGAAACCAGACCATAGTCGCTGATAGTGACGCCTCTCGACTGGCATGGGGCATACGGCGCCTTCACATAGCTGTTCATTCGTCACTTCGGTGAGGAGATATTTGTCGGATCGCTTGTAGCCGAGCGTCATCACCGGTTCGGCTAGATCATCTTTGAGGCGAACACTATGGATTGTGCACATCTCGAGCCGCGTTAGGCGCCAGCGTGATCGGATGTACCGTGACTCCAGCATGCACTCGGGGCAATACCGAATCTTGTTGGCGCGGGTGACAACGCTCCAACGGGGTAGCGCGTAATCGCCCCAAACCGGATAGCCAGTTGATTTGGTCGCAGCCGTTACCGCGAGCGTGGGGCGAATCCTCTCGATATCGCACAGCCGAGGTCGGTATGTACCGTTTGCTCTGGCAACCCTGAATAGGTACGTTTCGGACCACTCATCCGGTTGAGGAGCCGGACGATACAATGGCTGACCACATGGAATCGTGAAATTCATGTTATCGCTCCACAGGTGCAAATGGTTCGTCACCCTTCACAAGTGGCATGTTGTTGAACTGTTTGTGGAATGGATTTCGATTGTTAGGGCAGCCTGGGTAGATGACAGTTCGGAACGCGTCTGCGAGGACCGCGACGGTAAGCTTCGGGTGCGGTTGGGCATAAGCCAATTCGACGGCGCGAACCAAGAGCCTACGAATGTCGCGAAGGCGCCCGTCAGTTGCAAAGGCGAATAGCCTGGCCATGACCTCGCTCGAAATGTCCACCGTGGGCAGGTTTCTCAGATATCCCTTGAAAACATTCAGTACGCTTCGGAACTCGTGTTCGGCTGACTTGGTTGCGACGGAGAAGCGTTCTATTTCGACGACTTCTCTGAAGCGTCCACGCAATTGATCGTTGGTTGCGAGTACGCGTCTACTGCGGGGGATGCCAGAAAGGACAAACGACACCCGAGTTGCATCGACTAGACGTTTGAGCCAATCAGCGCTGGTATGTCAGGTTTTTTCTCCACCGCGATCCACCAGGTGATTGACCTCATCGACGATGACTACTCTGACACGACATGTTTTGATCAGGAAGACGAGTCGAGCTGTTAGGTCTACTTCCTTTCCAAGATTCCACTTGGGATCGCCGAGTGCAAGGAGCATAGTGCTCGCCATCGTTTTGGGGGAAGGAGCTTGCCCGAGTGGTACGTAAAGCACCGGTATCTCGGTGAGTTCCTGGTGCTCAATGACCGGATGCTTTCGAGTGTAATTGCTGAGGAGAGTCGACTTGCCTACGCCAGACTCGCCTATCAGCATGAGGTGCTCCGCCTCCTCATGCATGCACTGGTATTCGTACAAACGTTCCAATCTTGCGAGCACGCGCTTGACGTGATGAAAGTAAACGAAGTTAGATCTGGTATCCTTAATAATTAAAGCAAGAAAGGGATCAATTTTCACGGTCCACCTCAATATCAAAGGAATCGAGATCAGCGTCGATGAGCTCATCTGAATTCGACGAAAACATATCCGAGTTGATATCGGATTGTTGCGTCAAGGGAGGGACTTGGGGGCGGTTAGCTGATTTTGACGTGATGTGTCCCTGACGTGCACCACGCTTTCGGTCTTTGAGCTTCTTCGACAGCATCGCGTCGTTGCTCATCTCACGAATCATTTCTTCAGCATTGGCCCGAGTTCGTTGGTGAGCATCAGAATCTTTGTACCGATTCTTCACAGCTTGGGCTTGCTCGACCGTCAGATTCTGATACTGGTCATCAGTGTTGCGTGCGCTGAGGTACCGATTTTCGATCGGGTCCCATACGTAGATCACACCAGCGTTTTCGTACGGTGCCTTGATATGCACGGTGGATTTAGCCGGCAGCATGAGCCGCAGGGCGCGTAGTTCTTGTGAGGTGTAACGGAAGGCGTTGTGGTCAATGCCGTAGTGCTGTAGTTTGCATTCAGCGTGCTCGCCGAATTCAATGCTGAGATCGTCAGCATTGCATTTCAATAATGGAGGATTCACTGCGGCAGCCTCTTTCCAAACGTCGATCGGCGTGCGACCGTCTAGGCCCTTATGGGGCCTCAGGTGGTAAACATGCGTGATCCAGATATGGACCATTTCGATGAGCTTCTCGAACGTCAGGCATGCGTCGTCTTCTGCCTTGAATCCGATGCGTTGATGGACCTTCGCGAGGGTGGTGCCAGGAAGTTTGTGTATGAAAGAGTAGTTGAACGTTTTGAGAAATCGCTCGACGAAAGGCTTGTCATTCGGATCACGGGATGCTGCGTATTCGCAGACCACACCCAAGTTGTTCATGGCGTCAACGACTGCATGTGCGTGCATTTCTCGCCCATTGTCCATGAGCAAGCGCTCAGGCCAGCCGTGGCATGGCCATTCGATATCCAACTCCGGGAAGCGCTCTCGTAGATAGCTCTTGGGCATCATGGCGTGCCGCAGCGCTTCGAATACAGCGTGAACTCCATGTCCTGCCGAACTGATGCAGAAGCCGAGAACGCATCGGGAAAATCGATCGATGACGACCGTGAACATCGGTCTATCGATGGCACGACCACTCGCGTCCGCGTACATGAGATCTATCGGCGAATGGTCAATTTCGACGATCTCGAGGATTCGCGTGACTTGTCGTGCGCGATGCTGGTCAGCGAATCGGCGTCGAGCCTCGCGTACGCCAAAGCGAGCTGCATCTCGATCGTATGCGGCGAGGTCGTGGATGCGCCTTTGAACTGTCCTGAGCCCTGGGACCTTCAGCCACTCTGACTCGATGCGTAGCGTGTTTTGGCGTTGGATCTCGAGGAACACCGCGTTGTGAACTTCTTCTGCGGTTCCCCTTTTGCTATTGAGGAAGGCTGTTTCGATTTTTTCGTGGATGATGCCCTCCACGATTGGATCTAGTCTCGATTTTGTCTTTCCTCCTCGATGTTCCACCCGAGCGAAAAGTGCTCGGATATCGAACTGAGCGATGCGGTAACGGCGGCGCCACCGATATATAGTGGTCTCATGGGGCGGTTTCAGATCGACGAGATCTATCGCGACTTTTTGGATGGCTTTGCGTAGTGCAGACCGACGACCCGCGAATGCATCCATCCGATCGAGCATCACTAGATAGTTGATGCGTCGACGAAATTCGAAATCGCCTAGGTCGCCGGCCGAAGTGCTGGCCTCTATTGCGTCGCTGAACGCGGTGCGTTTCGGGGGGCGCTGATATTGTTTGCTATTGGTAGTACGAAGATACCCTCGCAAATATTCTTCCAGAAGCTCAGCCTCACTGTGGCTGGAGAACTCCCCCGTAACCGTGTTTTCCAGTTGTGCGATGTCGCCTTGAACGCGGACGATGCGGAACGAACCTTCGCCCCGGAAGACGATTTGATCCTTGATGAAGTTTGCCATGGTGATTCTCCAGTTAACGAATCGAGGCAGGCAGAAGGTCGTCTGGGTCGCGTTTCATGATCCGCTGGAGCAGAGCGTCACACTCATGCTTGGCGCTTTCCCATTGCTGCTGCACCTCTGCAGGCGGATGCGATCCGTGTTCGGGATCCCAGAGGGTTGCGTCGATGTTTGGCCGATACCTGCCGGGCATTGGGCGCGCTTTGAGGAGCAGTTCGAGTTGACGCTGAAGGGTGTTGCTGACGAGGTCACTTCGCAGTACAAGGTGGAAGCGGACGCCACGTTGCCGGAAGTGTCGGGCGGCAGATGAAACTCGAACGGTAGCTTGCGAGTGCTTGGTGATTGACCGGTCGTCCTTGACCTCGAGAAATATTGCACCGACGGTCGTTTCGATTTTTAGGTCGGGTGTGTAACGTCGCCTGCAGGTACCGTCGAGATATTCGAATACTTGTGGTTGAGTCGCGATTGACTTGACTGAAGGGGCGACTTCCAAGAACCGAAGTGCCATCTCCTCGATGAGGCTTTCGTACTGCGCTGGCTTGGCCGACTTTCGGCTGGGGAATATCCCTCGAGCACCGCGACCAGAAACTGTCACGATGCGGCGCGGCCGGCGTGATGACGAAGAAATTGATGATGATTCTGGCACGAGTTTGCTCCCTCGCGTCTGCAATAGACGCTAGCGATTGAGAAAGCGCGCCCCTTCGACAACGGTACGTTGTCGAATTCGGCCCGAAGAATGGACGAGCGGTGCTTGAGATTCAACCAAAAGTCGTTGAATCCTGAAGGCGCGCAAATCAAAGGGCGATAGAAGGGCTTGACGCCGAGATCAGATCGGTGGAGACTCGTACTTGCTCGGTGACGAATCTTTTCTGGTTCTGATCCCAAAAGCGCTACAGGCCTTCTGGTTTTGTGGCGCTTTTGTTTTTACATAGCTCCTCCACTATCGATGCTCACGGTGGATGCCGTAGCGTTCCGAATCTGAACGATCGCTGCATGTACTTTTGCGATCGTCTCCATGTCTGCCTCCGTCAAAGCTTGGTCCCCGACCAGAGCAGCTATGACCCGATACTTGTACAGAGGTAGCGGGTCGGATAAGCGCAGCAGACGCTTGGAGCTTTCTGCGACCTCCTCCAGTTCGAGCCGACCACTGACATCGAGTGCTAGCGCTCGTCCCAACTGATCGATGAAGACCATGTCGCCGGGCGTACGAACTCCGCGTTCGATCGCACTGATGTACGCGTCGTCCACGCCGAGTCGGCGTGCGAGTTCGGTCTGCGTGAGCTTGAGCACTTTGCGGCGAGCTCGGACAAATTTTCCAAATTCTGTCACGTGAGATTCAACGACAAGGTTTCTTCGAATTTTTGCAGAATAAGATCGAAGAAGGCGAAGGTCAATGAGTGATTTTCGAGAAAATATGACGAATAAAGAACAAATATTTTTTTAAATTATCGATGGCCTAAATTAAAATATGTTTCTTGAACGGTCGGAAGCATGGAGGGCTCTGAATTGAGGGAGAGGGTCTCAATAGATAAAATTTGATCGCTGCCATGCGAGACCCGCGAACTATCACGATTGGCTGTCGAGAGCGAAAATCCATTGTTGTCTTGGCACGGCGTACGGCTTGGGGCATGAGTCTGCAGCCAATTTCCCACTGAAAGCCGCTTGCGGCAGCGGGGTACTGTACCCGCGAACGATCGGGACGTCGTGATGCGCTGCGAGCCACCGTACCGGCAAGAATGGGCAGCGTTGCGACGCAGGTTGGTGCACACGGTGCCGACACACCGGTCTGCAAGTCGACTGGATTTCTGACGGCACGCCTCACAGTCGGATTTCGGGTGACTGCGCAGTTCTAGTGTTGTCGGTGTCTGGACTCCTCCCCGGGGGCAATGCACTTTGTGTGGCAGCGTCAATGGCTGCTGATGCTCGATTCGAGTCGCCGAATGGAAGCGCAGTGGCAGAGTGTTGATTGTGCGGATGTATGAGGTATACGGGCATACTGGACCGATCCGACTGTTAGGTCCGACGCCTCGTCCGCCGACGGCGAGCGGAGAGAAGATCACCGCGACGCGATACAATCTCGCGAAACTTTAAGCCACCATCAACACCAAGAATGTCTAAGTCAGCCGGGAAGACGTGGGTAAGGGGATCTTGATGGAATTGATCAACCGAATCAGCCGCTTGCTGGATGAAGGCCTCGAACAAACCGGCCGGCCGGGGGGGCGGCTGAAAATCAGAGCCTCGTGCTTTGAATCGCCCCGAAACAGCCTAAAAATCAGGGGACTAAAGAAGTGAGTGACCAGTTTTTCAAGCAGCCTATTCTCAATTCTCCTTACGGCTACCCCTCTCGGCACTGGGAACTCGACGATGAGGGACAACCTACGCAGCAAATCGCCGAGTCACGCCGAGCATCCAGCTTCATTAGCCCGATTCCGAAACCACGCCGGCACAACGGCGAGCAGGCTACTCTGGCGCTGGATGAAGTCGAGAATCTGGCTGACGACGGGCAGCGCTACCGCCATTCGGAGCTGATCAATGCAGTGCGGCGCGAGGTCGATGCTTGGCGTCGCTTGCCACTGGCGCAGTGGCGCGTCACGCCTGAAACAGCCCGTTTGCTGGAGCACTGGCGTAACCACAAGTTCTCCGGAGTGCGCCCATTCTTTTGTCAGGTCGAAGCGGCCGAGACAGCTATCTGGTTGACCGAGGTCGCCCCGCAGCTCGGCAAGAACGGTGACCGCTTTCTCGATCAGCTGAAGAAGGCCAGCAACGATGCCAATCCCGGCCTGATGCGTTTGGCGCTGAAGCTGGCCACCGGTGCTGGCAAGAATCCGGTCATGGCCATGCTTATCGCGTGGCAGACAGTCAATGCAGTGCGGCAGCCGCAGAGCAAGAAAGTCACTCGTGGGTTCCTGCTGGTCGCACCGGGCCTGACCATCAAGGACCGCCTACGCGTGCTGCTGCCCAACGATGTGGACAGCTACTACGCCAACCGCGAGATCGTGCCGCGCGAAATGCTGGCTGATCTGGACAAGGCGAAGATTGTCATCACCAACTACCACGCTTTCAAGCTGCGCGAGCGAATGGAATTGTCCAAGGGAGGCCGCCGCTTGCTGCAAGGCCGTACCGGCAACGAGCTGGACACGCTGGAAACCGAGGGCCAGATGCTCCAACGAGTCATGCCGGAATTGATGGGACTGAAGAACATTCTCGCCATCAACGACGAGGCGCACCATTGCTATCGAGAGAAGCCGCACGCTTCCGAGGACGACGAGGATCTTGATAAAGATCAGAAAGCCGAGGCCGAGGAAAATAATAAAGCTGCACGGCTGTGGATTTCTGGCCTGGAAGCAGTGAACCGCAAGCTGGGACTGCAGCAGGTGATGGACCTGTCGGCCACACCTTTCTTCCTGGCCGGTTCCGGCTATGTGGAAGGCACGCTGTTTCCTTGGACGATGAGCGATTTTTCGCTGATGGACGCCATCGAATGCGGCATCGTCAAATTGCCGCGTGTGCCGGTGGCCGATAACATCCCCGGCGCAGAAATGCCCATCTATCGCGATCTCTGGAAGCACATCGGCAAAAAGATGCCTAAGAAGGGGCGTGGCAAGAACGCCCAGCTCGATCCATTGGCCATCCCAGTGGAATTGCAGACCGCACTGGAAGCCCTGTACGGCCACTACCTCAAAACCTACGAGGCCTGGAAGCACGCAGGCATCAATGTGCCGCCATGCTTTATCGTGGTGTGCAACAACACTGCTACTTCCAAACTGGTGTTTGATTACATCTCCGGTTTTGAGCGCACGAATGAAAATGGCTCCATCACGCGCGTGCCGGGGCGATTGGAACTGTTCCGCAACTTCGACGAGCATGGCGAGCCGCTGGCGCGTCCGAATACCTTGCTGATCGATAGCGAGCAACTCGAATCCGGCGAGGCCCTCGACGATAACTTCCGAGGTATGGCCGCAGACGAGATCGAACGCTTCACGCGCGAGATCATTGAGCGCACCGGCGATCGCCGCCAGGCAGAGAACCTGAGTGACAGCGAATTGCTGCGAGAGGTGATGAACACCGTTGGCAAGCAGGGTCGCTTGGGCGAACAAATCCGCTGCGTGGTGTCGGTGTCCATGCTCACGGAAGGTTGGGATGCTAATACCGTTACCCACATCCTCGGTGTGCGTGCGTTCGGCACACAGTTACTGTGCGAACAGGTGATTGGCCGTGCCCTACGCCGTCAGAATTATGAACTGAACGAAAACACGAGCCTGTTCGACGTGGAATATGCCGACGTATTCGGCATTCCCTTCGACTTCACCGCCAAGCCGGTCGTTGCCCCTCCTCCCACGCCCCGCGAAACCGTCACTGTCAAGGCGCTGCGCCCGGAACGCGACTATTTGGAAATCCAGTTTCCGCGCGTGCAGGGCTATCGCGTCGAGTTGCCAGACGAACAACTCGAGGCCGAATTCAACGACGATCACCACCTCGCCTTGACGCCAGACATGGTCGGCGCGACCAAGACTCACAACGCTGGCATCATCGGCGAAGCGGTGGAGCTGGACATCAAGCATTTGCGAGACGTGCGTCAGTCCACCTTGCTGATGGAGCTGACCAAGCACCTGTTGTTCCAGCATTGGCGTGATCAAGGCCAGGATGCGCCGATTGCCTTGTTCGGTCAGCTCAAGCGTATCGTGCGCCAGTGGCTGGACGAGTGCTTGGAATGCAAGGGCGAAACGTACCCAGCGCAGTTGATGTATCGCGAACTGGCGGACATGGCCTGCCAGCGCATCACCAAGGGCATCACCGCAAAGGAGCTGAAAAAGGGGCGGCAGGTCAAGGCCATCCTTGACCCGTTCAACCAGACCGGCAGCACTGCGCATGTGCGCTTCAACACTTCGCGCCCGGGCAGCGAACGCTGGGACACCCTCGGGGTGGAGAACCAGCCGAAAAACCAAGTGAACTGGGTGATCCTGGACAGTGGATGGGAAGGCGAATTTTGTCGTGTCGCTGAGTCGCACCCTAAGGTGCTGGCCTATACCAAGAACCACAACCTCGGCCTGGAAGTGCCTTACCGCTTCGGCTCGGTCAACCGCATTTACATCCCGGACTTCATCGTGCAAGTGGACGACGGACGTGGCAAGAACGACCCGCTGAACCTGATCGTCGAGATCAAGGGTTACCGGCGCGAGGATGCAAAGGAGAAGAAGTCCACCATGGACACCTACTGGATTCCTGGCGTGAACCACCTCGGCACGCATGGCCGCTGGGCCTTCGTCGAGTTCGGCGACGTGTACGAAATGCAGGAAGACTTCGCCAAGGAGGTCGAGGCGAAGTTCAACCAGATGATTGAAGCGGCTGCGCCGGGAAACAAGGAACACTGAGATGGCAACCAAGAAAACGCAGATGCCCGGCAAGAGCATTGAGCAGATCACGCATACTGAGGCTAAACGCAAGAACATCCCGACCGTAGAGCATCAGTCGGTGATGCAGCAACACGAGCAGGCGCCGGTGAAGGTCAAGTATCCGCGCGGCGACAATGGGCTGGATGACGAAAAGGCTCAGCGCAACCGCGACCTCGACCCACAACTGGTCTGGCGCGGCAAGGATCAGCAGGACTGGTCAGATCTGGTCGTCAATGCGCCGCCGCTGTACATCCAGGAGAAGGTGAAGCCCAAGGTTCTGATCGATGATCTGCGACGCGTCAGCGAAGCCGCCGCACCGCAGACCGGCACGTTAGATCTGTTCGGCGACTTCAATGGTCTGCCCGAAGGTGCGGATCGCACCGAGTTTTACCAACACGAGGGGCATTGGCAGAACCGGATGATCCTGGGCGACAGCTTGCAGGTGATGGCGAGTTTGGCCGAGCGTGAGGGGTTGCGCGGCAAGGTGCAGTGCATTTATTTCGATCCGCCGTATGGGATTAAGTTCAACAGTAACTTCCAGTGGTCAACCACAAGTCGCGATGTGAAGGACGGTAACGCCAGCCACATCACCCGTGAGCCGGAGCAGGTGAAGGCGTTTCGAGACACATGGCGTGATGGCATTCATTCGTACCTGACTTATCTGCGAGACCGGTTGATGGTGGCGCGGGATTTGTTAACCGAAAGCGGTTCGATTTTTGTGCAGATTGGCGATGAGAATGTGCATCGCGTGCGCGCGCTGCTGGATGAGGTTTTTGGCGAATCGAATTGCATCTCCCAAATCGCTTTTCGAACTACAACTGGCCGTGCAGGTGACTATCTCGCGGCTGCATCGAATTATCTAATTTGGTTCGCAAAAGATTCCTCTAAATGCAAATACCGTGCTGTTTATCAAGATAAATCTGCTGGCAGCTCAACCGAGCAGGTTTATTCGCTGCTTCGACTCAATGACGGGTCGAGCGTGCGGATCACTGGTGAGCAGAAGAAGGATTCATCCCTGATTCCCGAGGGCGCGCGTTTGTTTCGTCCCGACAATATCACGAGTTCTCGGATTGCCGGTGACGGCGATGTGAGGAAATTCGATTTTAACGGTAGGAGCTACACGCCGGGGAAAGGGACTTTTAAAACGGATGAAACCGGCCTGTCCCGTCTCTCGAAAGGCGAGCGTATTTGGCCCACGTCAAAAGGCACGATTCAATACATTCGCTACTTGGATGATTTTCCCGTGATTCCTTTCTCGAACGTGTGGACTGACACAGGAACCGGCTCTTTCACTGATGACAAAGTTTATGTCGTGCAAACCGGAACAAAAGTCATCGAACGCTGTATTCAGATGAGCACCGACCCCGGCGACTTGGTGCTCGATCCGACTTGCGGCTCCGGCACGACCGCCTACGTTGGCGAACAATGGGGGCGCCGTTGGATCACCATCGATACTAGCCGCGTTGCGCTGGCGTTGGCCCGTGCACGTATTATGGGCGCGCGCTACCCGTTCTACCTACTCGCTGATTCTCGTGAAGGCCAGTTGAAGGAAGGCGAAATCACGCGCAGCGCCCCGTCCAGCCAACTTACCTACGGCAACATTGCCCACGGCTTCGTCTATGAGCGCGTGCCGCACATCACCCTTAAGTCTATCGCCAACAATGCCGAGATCGACGTCATCTGGGATAAGTTCCAGGCCGTGCTGGAACCGTTGCGCGAAGCCTTGAATGAGGCCTTGGGCAAGAAGTGGCAGGAGTGGGAAATTCCGCGCGAAGTTGATACGAAGTGGGGCGCGAAAGCCAAGAAGTTGCACGCCGACTGGTGGCAGCAACGCATTGCCCGGCAAAAGGAAATCGACGCCTCCATCGACGCCAAGGCTGAGTTCGAGTTCCTCTACGACAAACCGTATGAGGACAAGAAACGCGTGCGCGTGGCCGGCCCCTTTACCGTCGAATCGCTTTCGCCGCACCGTGTGCTGGGTGTGGACGAGGAAGACAACCTTATTGACCATGTGGCCGAGGCCCAAGCCGAATACAGCCAGGACTTTGCCAGCCTGATCCTGGCTAACCTGCGCACCGCTGGTGTGCAGCAGGCGCATAAGGCCGACAAGATCGAATTCACATCACTGGAACCGTGGCCGGGCGAACTGATCTGTGCCGAAGGCCGCTACCTGGAAAACGGACAGGTGAAGCGTGCCGGCATCTTGGTCGGCCCAGAATTCGGCACCGTCAGCCGAGCTGATCTCGTGGATGCCGCCCGCGAGGCTGGAGATGCCAACTTCGACGTACTTCTCGCCTGCGCTTTTAACTACGATGCACCTGCCAGCGAGTTCAGCAAGCTGGGCCGCATCAACGTGCTCAAGGCGCGTATGAACGCTGACCTGCACATGGCCGAAGACCTGAAGAACACCGGCAAGGGCAATCTATTCGTGATCTTCGGCGAGCCGGATGTCGACGTGCTGGACACACAGGGCCGCAGCATTCGCCGATACGACGGCAAGCGTGACGTCATTGAGGTACCTGCCGACGGGCAACTGGTGGTGCGCATCAACGGTGTGGACGTATTCCATCCCAGCACCGGCGAAGTGCGTAGCGACGGAGCAGAAGGTATCGCCTGCTGGTTCTTGGACACCGACTACAACGAGGAGTCTTTCTTCGTCCGCCATGCCTACTTCCTTGGCGCGAACGACCCGTACAAGGCGCTGAAGACCACTCTCAAGGCTGAAATCGACCCCGACGCTTGGGCGACACTCAACTCCGACACCTCGCGCCCGTTCTCGAAGCCGAGCAACGGGCGGTTTGCGGTGAAGGTCATCAATCACCTCGGCGATGAGGTGATGAAGGTATTTAGGGTGAACTGATGGAATTCCGCGTCGCTGATACGTTTACCACCAGCCTCGCCCGCTTAAGCGGCGATGAGCAGAAGGCTGCCAAGACCACCGCGTTCGATTTGCAGGTTGATCCGAGCGGCAAGGGCATGAGCTTTCATAAGCTTGACCGGGCCAAAGACCCGAATTTCTGGTCGGTGCGCGTCAGCCGGGATATCCGCCTTATCGTCCACAAGACCACCGGCAGTTTGCTGCTGTGCTACGTCGATCACCACGACAAGGCCTACCAATGGGCTGAACGACGTAAGCTGGAGGTGCATCCGACCACCGGGGCTGCACAACTCGTCGAAATTCGGGAGCGTGTCGAGGAGGTCCTCGTTCCGAAGTACGTTGAGGACAGCACGCCGGCCACGCAGCAGAAGCCGAAATTGTTCTCAAAATTCGGCGATGCGCAACTGCTTGCCTATGGCGTCCCGCAGGAATGGCTGGCCGATGTAAAGGCTGCCGACGAGGATTCGCTGCTGGAACTGGCCGACCACCTGCCCGGCGAAGCGGCCGAAGCCCTGCTTGAACTGGCGACTGGCGGCACCCCGGTATTGTCAGAAGTTGCGGGCAAGGGAACGGATCCGTTCCAGCATCCGGATGCGCAACGCCGCTTCCGAATCATGTCCGATATGGACGAGTTGGCCCGCGCCTTGGAGTATCCGTGGGACAAGTGGACAGTGTTCCTGCATCCGGCACAGCGGCAACTCGTCGATCGAAATTACAACGGCGCAGCGCGCGTGTCCGGCTCGGCGGGCACGGGCAAAACCGTGGTGGCCTTGCACCGCGCTGTGCATCTGGCACGCAAGGACGAAGACGCGCGCGTTCTGCTTTCCACGTTTTCCGACACGCTGGCAAACGCGCTGCGCGGCAATTTGTACCGGCTTATCTGGAACACTCCCAAGCTCGGCGAGCGTATCGACGTGGCTGCGATGCAGGCCATCGGCATTCGCTTATATACGGCGGAATTCGGCAAACCGGCATTTGCTGGCCGAGATGAAATTATCGCACTGCTGAAGACTGCTGCCATGCAGGTCGATGGCCTGAAAGCCAACGCTGCATTCCTGCTATCCGAATGGGAGGACGTGGTGGACACCTGGCAGGTCGATGACTGGGAGACTTACCGGGACGCCAAGCGGCTGGGCCGAAAGACACGCCTGCCGGAAGCGCAGCGCGTCTTGTATTGGCAGGCGTTCGCCCAGGTGCAGGCGCAATTGAAACAGGTCGGCAAGATTACTCCCGCTGAAATGTTCGCCAAGCTTGCCGAAGTCATGCCCAAGCGCAAGCATCCGGTATTCGATTACGTCGTGGTGGACGAGGCGCAGGACATTAGCGTGCAACAATTGCGCTTCCTTGCGGCGATTGCCGGCAACCGCGCCAACGCACTCTTCTTCGCTGGCGATCTCGGCCAACGCATCTTCCAGACGCCATTCTCATGGAAACATCTTGGCGTTGATGTGCGTGGTCGCTCGCGTACGCTCAATATCAATTACCGCACGTCACACCAGATTCGCTCGCAGGCCGACCGACTGCTTGGCCCCGAGGTATCCGATGGGGACGGAAACGTCGAAAGCCGCAAGGGTACGATTTCCGTGTTCAATGGGCCGGAGCCGACCATTTGCAGCTATGCCGATGCCGAGACGGAAAGCCAAGCCGTTGGCGTATGGTTGAAGCACTGCAACAGCAGCGGCGTGCTGCCACAGGAAATCGGCGTCTTCGTCCGATCCGAAAGCGAACTGTTTCGCGCACAGGCGGCCGTAAAAGCCGCCGGCCTGCAGGGGCGCGTGCTTGGCAAGGACATGGCGACAGAAGAGGGCTTCGTCAGCATCACTACCATGCATTTGGCCAAGGGTATGGAATTCCGTGTGGTCGCGGTGATTGCCTGCGATGATGAAATCATTCCTTCACAGGTGCGCATCGATACTGCCGCCGACGAGGCCGAGCTTACCGAAATCTACAACACCGAGCGCCAGTTGTTGTATGTGGCTTGCACCCGTGCCCGCGATCAATTGCATGTCTCCGCGGTGAAGCCGGAGTCGGAATTTCTGGGGGACTTGCTGCAAAAGTAGCTATGCGTGTCTTGGATGCGCCAGGTAGTGACCGAGTACGCTTCGACCCGAAGTGTGAATGGACATCATGACCTGCTCTCACAGTTCATCAGGAACAGGTCAGATTGCCTAAACTGCGATGAATCGATAAATGCCCCTGTCCTCGACCCAAGTCGGAGCCATCGGAGAGAATCTGTTGGCCAATGCTGTCATGAAGGCCAGTGATGGCCGCCTATCGCCATTTCAGCCGCTTGCCGACGATGATGGGCTGGACGTTCTGTTTTTTGACAAGCTGACAGGCAACTCGGTCGCAATCCAGTTGAAGTGTCGCACGGTGACTATCCGTAAACGGAACTCGGATGAGCGGGGGAATGTCGTTCACTTCGAAGTTCGGCAAGCCACGTTCAACGAGGCTCGTCGGGCCTATCTGGTCGCTGCGCTGGCTAACGAAGAGTTGACACATTTTGTCGCGACTTGGTTCATACCAATGGCTCAGCTGCCCAAAATTGGCAAAGGCAAATCTGACAAATGGGTCATTCGACCCAGCAAGTCGGCGGATAGTGTGGACCGCTATACGCCTTACCGATGCTTGACCTCGGAAGAGCTCGTTCAGCGAATCATCGACGTATGCGAGGCACGCGGCAACTGCCCGGCGGAGTTGCCTGGGTGAAGAAACGGTGTGGGAGTGGGTTGCTTCACCGCGTGACTGCTTCCATAATCTTGGAAACGCAATAATCTCGTGCGCCAATTATCCAAGGTGGAATAACAATTCTGCGAGAGGGGATCATGAAGCTGAACATAGATTTGAAAAACTGCTACGGCATTAGTGAGTTGACGCACTGTTTCGATTTCACAACCAGCAGCGGCTATGCGATCTACGCTCCAAATGGCTTCATGAAGACATCGCTCTCAAAGACCTTTGATGATCATGCTAAAGGAAGAGATTCGGTTGATCTTATTTTTACAGATCGAATCTCCAGTAGAGCCATTACAGACGCGACTGGAGCAAGCGTAGCTCCAGATTCAATTTTTGTTATAGAGCCATACAATCAAGAATTCTCTTCGGAGCGCACTTCTTTGTTGTTGGTTAATGGTGCGATCAAGCAACAATACGATGATGCGCTCAAACAGATTTCCGAAAAGTTGAGTGCACTTTTCACTAAACTCAAGCAGCTTTCCGGTTTGACAGGCCGGACACTCACCCCGGAAACTGAATTCCTGAAATCGTTCGAATCAACCAGCATTACCAATTTGCTGGAGTCTTTGGAGCAGAAGGTCACAGAAACAGCGCCAAGCAAGCTGGCGGATTTAGTCTACAGCGAGATATTCAACGACAAGACCATAGTGCTTCTTGAATCGGGAGCAATCAAGGATCAGCTCGAAGAATACATTCAAAGATACAACGACTTGGTATCGAAATCCGATGTGCTCAGCAAGCAGTTCAATCACTACAGTGCTGGAACTGTAAATAAACAGTTAACCGACAACGGTTTCTTCGCTGCAAAGCACACCATTAATCTAAATGCCAAAGGTGGCAAGAAAGAGGTAACCTCTGCCGCCGAGTTGGCGGAAAAAATTGAGGAAGAAAGGAATAAGATCTTCACTGACAAAGGTCTTGCGAGCAAGTTTGATGCGATTGACAGGAAGATCCAGAATGTAGAGCTGAGAAAATTTCGAGACTACCTGTTTGATAATCAGGAAATATTGCCTGAGTTGAAGAACTTCAAGCAGCTTCAGAAGAATCTCTGGATTGCATATCTTGCGAACCAGAAGGAGTTGTTTGATCAATTTTTGGCCCAGTACAGGGCGAGCAAAGTTACCATTGAAGCAGCCGTCAAACAGGCAAGGGAAGAGCGGACAGATTGGGAAAAGGTTGTAGCAACCTTCAACAAGCGCTTCTTTGTGCCGTTCACGATGTCGGTTTCAAATCAGGAGGATGTCATCCTGAAAGGAACGAAGCCGTCGATTGCATTCAAGTTCTCCGATGGCGAGCGTGAAGGTGAAGTTCCAAGAGACTCTTTGCTGAAAGTGCTCAGCCAAGGTGAAAAACGTGCGCTGTACATCTTGAACATCCTTTTTGAGATTCAGTCTAGGCAGAAGCAAGGCGGCTTTACGATTCTCCTGGTGGATGATATTGCTGATTCGTTTGACTACAAGAACAAGTATGCGATCATTGAATACTTAAAAGATATCTCCAATTCGGGAAATTTCTATTGTATTTTTCTGTCTCATAACTTTGACTTCTACAGAAGCATCAGTGGAAGGCTCAACTTGAAGCGCGAATGCAAGCTGATGGCTGCCAAGAATGGGCGAAGGTTAACTCTCAGTAAAGAGAAATATCAGAAAAATCCATTTATGTTCTGGAGGGATAACCTGAGTGAGCCCTCTTATTGCATCTCAGCTATACCGTTTGTTAGAAATCTTGCCGAATATTGCGGTCATAATGCGGATTATTTGACGCTGACTTCGCTACTGCACGTCAAGCAGGATACGGACACGATCACTCTTAATGATCTGTGTGTCATCTACAAAAGAATTTTGACCGATAAAGCGGCATTAGTGCTTACTCCTGCGAACAAAGCCGTGATCTCCGTTATCATCGAGGAGGCAGAAAAGATTGCGGTTGACGCCGACGAACATATTGAGCTGGAAAGAAAGATCGTTATATCCATTGCAATTCGATTGATTGCGGAAAAGCACATGATTAAGCGCATAAACGATCAACCTTTCGTCGATGCGATTACTCAAAATCAAACCATCGAGCTCCTCAAGGAGTACAAGAACCGAGTGCTTGGCACCCCGGAGGAAATTGAAAAGCTAGAACAAGTGAATTTGATGACTCCAGAGAATATACACTTGAACTCGTTTATGTATGAGCCGATTTTGGATATGGGTTCCTCTCACTTGAGGGCACTCTATACGGATGTGAAGGCTCTTGCATGAGGATTGTTTGTCGCAGCAATTCAGCAAACCCTGGGGCCTCAGTTTGTTTTTTTGCGGGTGGAGAGATTCGCTTCTCCTTGGTGGCGTCTGACTGTCCGGGAAAGTCTACGACGCTTTGTTGAGCGGGGGCTACTTGCCAACGACGGCTCGTCGCCTATTGGCGTTATTTGCGATCGCCTGCGTGGCATTGTTATCGGTCTTTCTTCTTAAATCGAATTATGTTTGAGCCTAGCGGCAGGCCGTCGCGCACTGCGCTTGATGCTCCACGCATCAAGACGAGCAGGCTGATGCCGGTTCCGGTCCAAAGAGCGTAGGTCGTGATAATTCCTAGAATGGCGAGGGGTTATGACTTTCATTTGGGGTGCTTTTTGTCAATACCCGCAGGACAAACCAAACGAAAGGTGTCGCGGTCGGGACATGCCAACGGTCGTCAGTCGTTGGTAGGGGCGGCAAAGTTGATGCGCGCGAGTTCGTTGGCCGTTGTGCCGGTCGGCGAAGCCTAGCCGAGTGCGTCTTGCGCAAAGCGGGCACCGCCGGCAACTCCGCGGGCGCATTCGCGAACGGGAGGCGCGAAAAATCGAGGGGGCTAGGTGCCCGCGTTGATGAGCTAGACTGCCTGATAGACGAGTATCGAGTTGTCGCGCAACCCGGCTTCGATGGTTGGTGTTTCGGTGGGGCCGCCATACCATTCCAACTGGACTGGCATCGGAAGAAGTGCCTCAATGGCCGCATTCAGGCGCTGGCGCTCGAAAACAAAGACTCTCCACTTGCACGAATCGCCGGCCAATCGCTCAATCTCAACAGCAATGTCAATGTCGCTATCGGGGCGTTCGGTCCCGCACACACGACTACCAAATAGCCAAACCTTCCTTATCAGTCGTTCAGGTGCGGCCTATCGAGCCACGATTCCGCGAATCTCGGCAATGTGCATGAGCCTGCGCTTCTGCCCCGACGCTGCCTAAATTGCGGTATCTTCTATGTTCGACGCGGCTCGCCCAAATCAGCGGTGTTCCGCCATACATAACAAAACAGACCCACGGGGGGGAAATGCCTGCACGAACGAACGATTTTCAGAAGCTTGTACGAGTTATTAATCGTCACCTTGCGCCGGCAGGCGCGAAAGTGAGTGAGTCCGCAATGCTTCATGATCCAGAGGCAGAAACAGAAAGAGAGATCGATATACTCGTTGAGAGCAAGTTGTTGAACTGCGATATTAAAATTGGAATTGAATGTACCGCCCTCGGGAAGCCGGTCGAAGTCAGAATTATCGAGGCATTTCGAGAAAAGCACCGAAAGGTCGGCATTAATCAAACTATCGTTGTTTCAAAAAATGGATTTACCGATTCCGCAAAAAATTATGCTCGGAAAAACGGAATAAAGCTTCTAACATTTAATTCTGCAAAAAGCGAGAATTGGAAAAAGAATTTTGAGAAACTTAGGGATTTGTCGGTTTATGGTCGTCGCTATTTTGTGCGTTCCATAACTGTTTCATTTTCTAGCAAAAAGACAACTCCTGATTTTGTTTTTGACGGTGGCATTGAGGTGGCGCAGGGTGATTCTTGGATTTCAGTTAATCAGTACGCAGCCAATCTGTTTCTGTCGTCCGAGATTAGTAAGCACAAGGCTCGTGAGTTGATGGAGAATGAGGTCAAGGGGTCTGATCCATGGATTGAAATTGGATTCAATCTCGGTTCAAATGTTGATTTTAGGGACAAGGACGGCAGATTGTCGAGGCCGGAGGAAATCGTAATCGTATTTGGATACGTGTCTAATTACAGATCGTTAAACTCAGAGCAAGTTTCTTACGACGGAGAGCCCTTGGTTGTCGGTGGCTTCTTTGACGGAAAGGATGGCGGTTTTGCTCAGGTCGCGTTTAATGAGGTTGACGGGAAAGTAGTTGGGACCCTCGAATTTGACGATAAATTTCTGCCAGACGTATCGAAGTTGATCGCCAAACCTGGAGCAGAAGCCCGGTCGGTTAAATAAAGATGGCTGGCGGTTTGCGGTTGCTTTTCAACGGGCGGTTTATTGCGCTTAGTCAGAGACGCGACTGTCTGTCTCTCCTGATCGTGGATGATCCACGCTGTGGTTCATCGGCTCGACCCATCAAGTTCACGAGACAGACTAGGTTCGCGCATCAGTGGGTTGGTCGGCGTGCCGCGATGGAGGCTGCAGCGACACTTGTCCAGGAGGCGCCGAACGCCGGCCGCGAGCGCCTCCTCGGGCGCGGCGCGCATGGCGTGCGTGGGCGTCGTCGAGGCGCGATACGCAGGGCGGCTTAGCGGCAACCGCGCCGCGATTGCTTGTAAAGTCTCGGGCCGCGCTCGGTCGGTGTCGCGAAGCTGAAGGCGCGAGGCCAGTATCGACATGGGCGGCGGCTCGGTGAAGCGAACTCTCAGGCGCGCCTTCATGTAGGTAATCGAGCGTCGTGCCCTTCGTTCGGCTGCGGGACATTCGCCCGCGAGCGAATCGATCACGGCCTCGCGCGTGGCGGCCTTGTCCAACGCAGCGCGGTGCGACTACGGGTCGACCAAACCGAGCGCGGACGCGTCGACGAACAACGTCGTGGCGAAGCGCGAGCGGCTCGCCGCAACGTAGGCCCATTCCCTATCTGACATCAGCGGATTCGCCAGCTCGGCATTGCCGTGCTCGCGCTGAGCGACGCGAAGATGCCGCCGGCCTCGACCGGTTGCAGTTGCTTGGGGCGTGCGATTGGAATAGGTGGGGCAGCTGATGCATGCGGGCGATGGCTCACCAAGCGGCTCACCTCGCGTGCAATGACAAAGGCCCGCGCTCCTAGGAGTGGCGGGCCTGTGCGCTGATATGGTGGCGAATCAGGGATTCGAACTCCGGACCCGCGGATTATGATTTTGCGGCTACGCTCTCATAAAACATGGCTCTCGACCGGTAGGTCAGTCGCACCAACTTTGTCGCCCAGTCGCAAAACTGTGGCGCCAGTCGCACTTACTCTGGCGCCCTACGCCTACACCATGAGTTAGACGTCAATATTCCCCGCCCGCAACGCATTCGACTCAATAAACGCCCGCCGCGGCTCCACATCATCACCCATGAGGGTAGTAAAAATCCCATCCGCAGCAATCGCGTCTTCGATCTGCACGCGCAGCAGTCGCCGCACAGCCGGATCCATCGTCGTTTCCCACAGCTGCTCGGGGTTCATCTCGCCGAGCCCCTTATACCGCTGCTTCGAAACGTTCCGCTCCGCATCCGCCAGCAGCCACTTCATCGCGCTCTTGAAGTTCGTCACAGCCATGCTGCGCTCACCGCGCTTGATGACCGCACCTTCGCCGATGAGGCCCTTGAACGTATTCGCGGTGGTCACGAGCTGCTGATAATCCGCCGTGTGCTGGAATTCCTGGTCGATGACCGAAACCCGCACGTTGCCGTGATGCGTACGCTCGACATGCAGCGACCGCTGTTCGCGAACCGGATCATACGACGGCACGACCCGCACTTCGTTCTTCAGCGCTTCATCATGCAACGCAGCATGCAGCGCCTTAGCCGAAGCCTCCGTTGAAGCCTCGTTAGACAGATCGATCACCACCCCGTCCATGACCGCTTCCAGCGCGGCCGGATCATACAACCGGCTCAGCCGCTCGATCACGCTCTGCGACAGCAGATACGACCGCGCCAGCTCCCCAAGCGCATCACCGGAAATCGCCGCCGCGTTCTCACCCGGCACCAGCTCCGACCCTTGCAGCGCCAACCGCAGCATGTGCGCGTTGAGCTCCACGTCATCCTTCAGATACCGCTCGTCCTTGCCCGCCTTGATCTTGTAAAGCGGCGGCTGCGCGATATACACGTACCCGCGCTCGATCATGTCCGGCATCTGGCGATACAGGAACGTGAGCAGCAGCGTCCGGATGTGCGCACCGTCCACGTCCGCGTCGGTCATGATGATGATGCGGTGATAGCGCAGCTTGTCGAGGTTGTAATCCTCTTTGCCGATGCCGCAGCCGAGCGCGGTCACGAGCGTGACGATCTGTTCCGACGACAGCAGCTTGTCGTAGCGCGCCTTCTCGACGTTCAGCACCTTGCCGCGCAGCGGCAGGATGGCCTGGAACTTCCGGTCACGCCCTTGCTTTGCCGAGCCACCTGCCGAGTCACCCTCGACGATGTAGATTTCGCACTTTGCCGGGTCTTTCTCCTGGCAGTCCGCGAGCTTGCCGGGCAGGCCGACGCCGTCGAGCACGCCCTTGCGGCGCGTCATTTCACGCGCCTTCCGCGCAGCATCACGCGCACGAGCCGCCTCAACGATCTTCCCGCAGATGATCTTCGCGTCGATCGGCGTTTCCAAAAGGAATTCTTCCAGCGCCTTCGCCACAACTTCTTCAACCGGCGCACGAACCTCGGAAGAAACCAGCTTGTCCTTCGTCTGCGAGCTGAACTTCGGCTCCGGCACCTTCACGGAAAGCACGCACGACAGCCCTTCGCGCATGTCGTCGCCGGTCGTCTCGACCTTTGCCTTCTTCGCGATTTCGTTGTCGGTGATGTACTTGTTGATGACGCGCGTCATCGCGGCGCGCAGGCCGGTCAAGTGCGTGCCGCCGTCGCGCTGCGGAATGTTGTTCGTGAAGCACAGCACGTTCTCGTTGTAGCTGTCGTTCCACTGCATCGCGACTTCGACGCCCACGCCATCCTTCTCGCCGTTGGCGAAGAACACTGTCGGGTGCAGGTTGGTCTTCGTCTTGTTGATGTACTCGACGAAACCCTTTACACCGCCGGCGAATGCGAAATCGTCTTCCTTGCCCGAGCGCAGATCGGTGAGGCGAATCCGCACACCGTTGTTCAGGAACGAAAGCTCGCGCATCCGCTTCGCGAGGATGTCGTAGTGATACTCGACCGTACCGAAAATCGTCGGATCGGCCATGAAGTGCACTTCGGTGCCGCGGTTCTCGGTGTCACCGGTCACCAGCATCGGCGACACTTCGACACCATCGACCATCTCGAGCACGCGCTCCTGCGCGACGCCGCGATGGAACTCCATGAACCGCTTCTTGCCGTCACGGCGCACCGTGAGGCGCAGCCAGCTCGACAGCGCGTTCACGCACGACACACCCACGCCGTGCAGGCCACCGGAAACCTTGTAGCTGTTCTGGTCGAACTTGCCGCCGGCATGCAGCTCGGTCATCACGATTTCCGCGGCACTACGCTTCGGCTCGTGCTTGTCGTTCATCTTCACGTCGGTCGGAATCCCGCGGCCGTTGTCGGTCACGGAAATCGAGTTGTCGGCGTGAATCGTTACGTGGATGTCGTTGCAGTACCCGGCCAACGCTTCGTCGATCGAGTTGTCGAGCACCTCGAACACGAGGTGATGCAGACCGGTGCCGTCCGACGTGTCGCCGATGTACATCCCGGGGCGCTTGCGCACCGCTTCCAGACCTTCGAGGATCTGGATCGACGAAGCGCCGTAGCTGCTGTTATCGGGTTGCGGATTGTGCTGTTCACTCATGGATATCTTCCGGTTCTGCGAGGCCACTCAAGCGGCGGCATGGTGCGTTTCCTTGCGAAAACGCCGGGCCGCTCCAGTTTTCCTGGCCCGTCCAAGGCACCGGTGAGGCACCAAAGGGACGGGTTGTCGGTTCGCCATAAAAACGCCAAAGGGGCTTGCCGCCCCCTGGTGTGTGTCGTGATGTCGCGCGCGTCAGATGCGCATCGGCATCACGACATACTTGAACTCTTCGTTCTCGGGCACGGTAATCAGCGCGCTCGAGCTGGCGTCGCCGAGGCTCACCTGCACGGTGTCGACCTTCAGGTTCGCGAGTACGTCGAGCAGATACGTGACGTTGAAGCCGATGTCGACGGTATCGCCCTGGTAGGCGATTTCCAGTTCTTCCTGCGCCTCTTCCTGATCGGCGTTGGTCGACATGATCTTCAGCTGGCCCGGCGCGATGATGCAGCGCACGCCCTTGAACTTGTCCGAGGTCAGGATCGCCGCGCGCTGCAGCGAACGCTGCAGTTCTTCACGGCCGATCTCGAACGTGTTCTTGTGCGCCTTCGGGATCACGCGCTGGAAGTCGGGGAACTTGCCCTCGACGAGTTTCGACACGAGCTCGACCTGGCCGAACGTGAACTTGGCCTGGGTTTGCGCGATGTCGATGGTGACGGTGTCGTCGATGTCTTCGAGCAGGCGTTGCAGCTCGAGAATCGTCTTGCGCGGCACGATGACTTCCTGGCGGCCGAACGTGCCGCCTTCGAGCTTCATCGACGAGAACGCGAGGCGGTGGCCGTCGGTGGCCACGGCCATCAGCTGGTCGCCGTCGACGACGAGCAGCATGCCGTTCAGGTAGTAGCGGATGTCCTGCTGCGCCATCGCGAAGTGCACCATGCCGATCAGCTGGCGGAACGACTTCTGCGGGACGGTGAGGGTTGCGCCGAAATCCTTCGCCTGCGCGACGGTCGGGAACTCGTCGGCCGCCAGCGTCTGGAGTGCGAAACGGCTCTTGCCGGATTGAACGGTGAGGCGCTTGTCGGCGAGCGACAGCGTGACCTGGCCGTCAGGCATCGCGCGCAGGATGTCGAGCAGCTTGCGCGCCGCGACGGTGGTCGCGACCTGGTCGCCGCCGACGCCGAAATCGGCGCGCGTGGTGATCTGCAGCTCCAGGTCGGTCGACAGGAACGAAACGTCCGAGCCGTTCTTGGTGATCAGCAGGTTGGCGAGGATCGGCAACGTATGGCGGCGTTCGACGATGCCGCTGACCGTTTGCAGCGGCCTGAGGAGGGTGTCTCGTTCGGTCTTGACCAGTTGCATAGAGTTCCTTCGTTGAGTAACGGCCTGCAGCGCAGCAGCCTCGCAGCGCCCCGCCGGCCGGGCTCTTGGCCCGCCACCACCGGGGCGGTCAAACCAGTATTGTGCCTCAAAACCGAACCGCCCCCCTTAAATTGGGGCGGAGGCCGAATTATCAAGCGCGCCGCGCGCTCAGCCCTTCAGCGTCTGTTCCAGCACGTGCAGCTCGTGGTTGAGCTGCGCGTCCTTGCTGCGTTCGTCGGCGATCTTGCGCACCGCGTGCAGCACGGTGGTGTGGTCGCGCCCGCCGAACAGCTCGCCGATTTCCGGCAGGCTCTTCTGCGTGAGTTCCTTCGCGAGATACATCGCGATCTGCCGCGGCCGCGCGATGTTCGCGGGGCGCTTCTTCGAATACATGTCGGCGACCTTGATGTTGTAGAAGTCGGCGACGGTCTTCTGGATGTTCTCGACCGAAATCTGCCGGTTCTGCACGGTCAGCAGGTCCTTCAGCGCTTCCTTGGTCAGCTCGATCGAGATCTCGCGGCCGTGGAACTTCGAATACGCGAGGATCTTGCGCAGCGCGCCTTCGAGTTCGCGCACGTTCGAGCGCAGGTGCTTCGCGACGAAGAACGCGACGTCTTCCGACAGGTTCACGCCTTCCGACTGTGCCTTGCGCATCAGGATCGCGACGCGCATTTCCAGCTCGGGCGGCTCGATCGCGACGGTGAGACCCGAGTCGAAGCGCGAGATCAGGCGATCGTCGATGCCCGAGATCTCCTTCGGATACGTGTCGCTGGTGATGATCACCTGCGCCTTGTTCGCGACGAGCGCCTCGAACGCGTAGAAGAATTCCTCTTGCGTGCGCGACTTGCCGGAGAAGAACTGGATATCGTCGATCAGCAGCAGGTCGAGCGAGTGGTAGTAACGCTTGAAGTCGTCGAACGCCTTGCGCTGGTACGCCTTCACCACGTCCGACACGTATTGCTCGGCATGGATGTAACGGATTCGCGCGCCGGCCTTGTCGAGCAGCAGTTGGTTGCCGATCGCGTGGATCAGGTGGGTCTTGCCGAGGCCGACGCCGCCGTACAGGAACAGCGGGTTGTACGAGATGCCGGGGTTGTCCGCGACCTGGAT
>NZ_JAAGPE010000108.1:0-28396 GCF_017104605.1 Burkholderia sp. Ac-20384
TCCGCCGCCATGGCGGCGTCGCTTGCCTGCACGCCGGCCGGCGCCGCCGACATGAACGCGGTGAACAACGCCGGCGCGATCGCATCGAGCGTGATGGTCGGCTCCGCCGCGCCGTCGCTCGGCATCGGCGCGGTGCTGCAGACGCTGGTCGGGCTCGCGGTCGTGATCGGTCTCGTGTTTGCGTGCGCGTGGCTCGCGCGCCGCTTCGGCTTCCAGCACGCGCGCCGCGGCGGCCCGCTGAAGGTCGTGTCGAGCGTCGCGGTCGGCGCGAAGGAAAGTGCGACGATCGTCGAGATCGGCGACACCTGGCTCGTGCTCGGCGTCGCGCCGGGCAACGTGCGATTGCTGCATACGCTGCCGGCCGGTTCGGCGGCGGCCCCGGTTTCCGCTGATTCGCCCGCCGGCGCCGCCCCGACCGACGGCGGCCTGCCCGGCACGTTCGGCTCGCGGTTTCGCGACGCGCTCGCGGGCGAAGCCGCGAAGCGCCTCGGTCGCGGCAAGGACCGCTGACATGGCGCCGCGCCCTCTTTCCGACCCCGCATTCCGATGAAACACGCATTCCTGCATCGCGCGGCGCGCTTCGCGCCCGTGCTGATCCTCTGCCTCGCCCCCGCGCTTGCGTTTGCGCAGGCGAACGGCCTGCCCGCGTTCAACGCGAGCCCGGGCCCGCACGGCGGCACCACGTATTCGCTGAGCGTGCAGACGATGCTGCTGCTCACGATGCTGTCGTTTCTGCCGGCGATGCTGCTGATGATGACGAGCTTCACGCGCATCATCATCGTGCTGTCGCTGCTGCGCCAGGCGCTCGGCACCTCGACGACGCCGCCGAACCAGGTGCTCGTCGGCCTCGCGATGTTCCTCACCTTCTTCGTGATGTCGCCGGTGCTCGACCGCGCGTACAACGACGGCTACAAGCCGTTCTCCGACGGCTCGATGCCGATGGAGCAGGCCGTGCAGCGCGGCGTCGCGCCGTTCAAGACCTTCATGCTGAAGCAGACCCGCGAGACCGATCTCGCGCTGTTCGCGAAGATCTCGAAGGCCGCGCCGATGCAGGGGCCCGAGGACGTGCCGCTGTCGCTGCTGGTGCCCGCGTTCGTCACGAGCGAGCTGAAGACCGGCTTCCAGATCGGCTTCACGGTGTTCATCCCGTTCCTGATCATCGACATGGTCGTCGCGAGCGTGCTGATGTCGATGGGGATGATGATGGTGTCGCCGTCCACCGTGTCGCTGCCGTTCAAGCTGATGCTGTTCGTGCTGGTCGACGGCTGGCAGCTGCTGATCGGCTCGCTCGCGCAGAGCTTTACGTAAGCCGCGGAGGAATCGCACGATGACGCCCGAACAAGTGATGACCCTGGCGCACCAGGCGATGATGGTCGGCCTGCTGCTGGCCGCCCCGCTGCTGCTGGTCGCGCTCGTGGTCGGCCTCGTCGTGAGCCTGTTCCAGGCCGCGACGCAGATCAACGAATCGACGCTGTCGTTCATCCCGAAGTTGCTCGCGGTCGCCGTGACGCTCGTGATCGCCGGCCCGTGGATGATGACGACGATGCTCGACTACCTGCGGCAGACGCTGCTGCACGTCGCGACGCTCGGCGTCGGCTGAGCCGCGCACACCACCCGGCGGCGATGTTCTCGGTTACCTACGAACAGCTCAACGGCTGGCTCACGGCATTCCTGTGGCCGTTCGTGCGGATGCTCGCGCTCGTCGCGACCGCGCCCGTCGTGGGCCACGCGGCGGTGCCCGTGCGCGTGAAGATCGGCCTCGCCGCGTTCATGGCGCTGGTCGTCGCGCCCACGCTCGGCGCGATGCCGGACGTCACCGTGTTCTCCGCGCAAGGCATCTGGATCCTCGTCACGCAGTTCCTGATCGGTGCCGCGATGGGCTTCACGATGCAGATCGTGTTCGCGGCGGTCGAGGCGGCCGGCGACTTCATCGGGCTGTCGATGGGGCTCGGCTTCGCCACCTTCTTCGATCCGCACACGAGCGGCGCGACGCCCGTGATGGGCCGCTTCCTGAACGCGGTCGCGATGCTCGCGTTCCTCGCGGTGGATGGGCACCTGCAGGTGTTCGCCGCGCTCGCCGCGTCGTTCCAGTCGCTGCCGGTGTCGGCCGACCTGCTGCACGCGCCCGGCTGGCGCACGCTCGCCGGGTTCGGCACGACGGTGTTCGAGATGGGGCTGCTGCTCGCGTTGCCGGTGGTCGCGGCGCTCCTGATCGCGAACCTCGCGCTCGGCATCCTGAACCGCGCGGCGCCGCAGATCGGCGTGTTCCAGATCGGCTTTCCCGTCACGATGCTCGTCGGGCTGTTGCTCGTGCAACTGATGATCCCGAACCTCGTGCCGTTCGTGGCGCACCTGTTCGACATGGGGCTCGACGCGATGGGCCGCGTGCTGATCGGCTGGCACTGAGCGCCTCTGGCCCCCGTTTCCCGCCTGTTCCGCCCCTCCGTTGCTGGAAAACCCCTAAAGGAATCGCCCGCCCGCGAAAGGTAGCGGAAGGTTTCGCCTCCCTATACTCGTCGTGACGATGCAGCAAGCATCGCGCCACACGAATACAACGAACGGAGACGACCCGATGCGACCCATCCTGCGCACCCTCGCCGTTGCAGCCAGCCTGAGCTGCGCGCTTGCCGCTCACCCCGCTTTCGCCGACGACGGCGGCAAGATCACGATCATGGTCGGCGGGATCGCGAAGCTCATCTACCTGCCCGCGCGGCTCACGCAGGAACTCGGCTACTTCAAGGCCGAAGGGCTCGACGTCGAGCTGCTGTCGCAGCCCGCCGGCGTCGACGCGGAGAACGAGCTGCTCGCGGGCGCCGTGCAGGGCGTCGTGGGCTTCTACGACCACACGATCGACCTGCAGAGCAAGGGCAAGGACGTGAAGGCGATCGCCGTGTTCGGCCAGGTGCCGGGCGAAGTCGAGATGGTGTCGACCAAGGCCGCGCCGACCTTCAAGTCGATGGCCGACTCGAAGGGCAAGACGCTCGGCGTGACCGGCCTCGGCTCGTCGACCAGCTTCCTCACGCAATACCTCGCGCTCCAGCACGGCGTGGCGTCGACGCAGTACACGATGCTGCCGGTCGGCGCCGACGCGAGCTTCATCGCCGCGATCAAGCAGGGCCGCATCGATGCCGGGATGACGACCGAGCCGACCGTGTCCGCGCTCGAGAAGATGGGCGACGCGAAGGTGCTGGTCGACATGCGCACCGTCGACGGCACGCGCGCGGCGCTCGGCGGCACCTACCCGGCCGCGAGCCTGTACGTGCAGTCGGCGTGGGCCGATTCGCACAAGGATCAGGCGGTCAAGCTGGCACACGCGTTCGCGAAGACGATGCAGTTCATCCACACGCACAGCGCCGACGAGATCGCCGCGAAGATGCCGGCCGACTACCAGAAGGACAAGGCGCTGTACGTGAGCGCGCTGAAGGCGTCGCTGCCGATGTACACGGCCGACGCCAAGATGCCGGCCGACGGCCCGGCCACCGTGCTGAAGGTGCTGTCGGCGTTCAACCCGTCGGTGAAGGGCAAGCATATCGACCTGGCGCGCACCTTCACGAACGATTTCGTGAACGCGAAGTAAGCGAACCCGGTAGCGGCGCCGGCGGCGGCGATCCCGCCGCCGTGCGTGCCCCGTCCCGGCCCGGTTGACCGGCCCGGCGTCGCCACGATGCGACGCCCTCCTCACCCGCAGGACAAAGAGCGATGAACCAGGCAGTCTCCCCGAGCACACCGGCGATCGAGTTTCGCAACGTGTCGTGCCGCTTCATTTCGCCGGAAGGCAAGGCCACCGTCGCGCTGCGCGACTTCAGCATGAGCGTCGCGCGTGGCGAGTTCATCGCGATCGTCGGGCCGACCGGCTGCGGCAAGTCGACCACGCTGAACCTGATCACCGGGCTGCTCAAGCCCGTGTCGGGCGAGGTGCGCGTGATGGGCCGCCCGGTCGACGGGATCGATCCGCGGATCGGCTTCGTGTTCCAGGCCGACGCCGTGTTCCCGTGGCGCAACGTGATCGACAACGTCGCGGCGGGCCCGCTGTTCCGCGGCCGCTCGAAGGACGTCGCGTACGCGCAGGCCGAGGAGTGGATCCGCAAGGTCGGCCTCGACAAGTTCACGAAGCACTACCCGCACCAGCTTTCCGGCGGGATGCGGAAGCGCGTCGCACTGGCGCAGACCTTCATCAACCAGCCGGAAATCCTGCTGATGGACGAGCCGTTCTCCGCACTCGACATGCAGACGCGCACGCTGATGCAGGACGAGCTGCTGCAGCTCTGGTCCGCGAACAAGGGCTCGGTGGTGTTCGTCACGCACGATCTGGAGGAAGCGATCGCGCTGGCCGACCGCGTGTTCGTGCTGACCGCGCGCCCCGCGACCCTCAAGCGCGTGTACGAGATCGACCTGCCGCGCCCGCGCGTCACGTCGGAGATCCGCTACGACACGCGCTTCATCGAAATTTCCAAGGACATCTGGCACGACCTGCGCGAAGAAGTGCAGATCGGCTGACGCATACGCTCAAGGCAAGGACCGCAAGGACAGGAGCATGACCGACATGACGCTTCCCCCCACCGCCATTCCGGCAACGACGCTCGAGGACGACGAGCGCGCCGCGCAACGCCGGCTGCGCCGCCGGCGCAACCTGATCGTCACGCTGCGGATCGCCGTGCTGGTGATCGTGCTCGGCGGGTGGGAACTCGCCGCACGCCTCAAGTGGATCGATCCGTTCTTCTTCTCGATGCCGTCGCTGATCTTCGACCAGATCCAGGACTGGTTCGTGAACGGCACGTCGCAGGGCCCGCTGCTCACGCAGGTGTGGGTCACGCTCGAGGAAACCGGCATCGGCTTCGTGATCGGCTCGGTCGCCGGCGTGATCTGCGGGATCGTGCTCGGCCGCAACAAGCTGATGGCCGACGTGTTCGGCCTGTACATCCAGATCGCGAACTCCATTCCGCGCGTCGTGCTTGGCTCGATCTTCGTGATCGCGCTGGGCCTCGGGATGGCGTCGAAGATCGCGCTGGCCGTCGTGATGGTGTTCTTCGTCGTGTTCGGCAACGCGTTCCAGGGCGTGCGCGAAGCCGACCGCTACCTGATCGCGAACGCGCAGATCCTCGGCGCATCGCGCCGGCAGATCACCACGGCGGTCGTGATCCCGTCCGCGCTGAGCTGGATTCTCGCCAGCCTGCATGTGAGCTTCGGCTTCGCGCTGGTCGGTGCGGTCGTCGGCGAATTCCTGGGTTCCAAGCAGGGCATCGGTTTGCTAATCTCCACCGCCCAGGGCGCGTTCAACGCGAGCGGCGTGTTCGCGGCGATGATCGTGCTGGCGGTGGTCGCGCTGGCCGCCGACTACCTGCTGACGTGGCTCGAGAAGCGGCTGCTGAAGTGGCGCCCCGCGGCGTTCTGAACGCCGCAGACGGACGCCTGACATGACACTCCCGACCGCGCCGGCGCTCCCGGCGCGGTTCGGCATTTCGGAGAAGGAGCGCAACAGGATGGCGCACAGCCTGCGCGGACGGTTGCTGTGGTGGCTGCTGCTGCCGCTCGCGGTGTTCGTGCTGATCGCCGGCGCGATGTCGTACGACACCGCGCGGACCACGGCCGCGCTCGTGCAGGACAGCGCGCTCGTCGCGTCGGCGCGCACGATCGGCGAGGACATCGAATGGCGCAACGGGCTGCCGGTGGCCGACGTGCCGCCGGCCGCGCTGGAGATCTTCGAATCGCCGTCGCGCGATTCGGTGTTCTACAAGGTGATCGACGGCCACGACCGCCTGCTCGCGGGCACGCCGGCGCTGGACTTGCCCGCGCGGCACGGCATCGAGCCGACGCTGTACGACACGTCGCTCGACGGCGTACCGTTGCGCGCGGTGGCCTACGATCGGCAGCTTTACGACGAGGGGAACGTCGAGACAGTCACGGTGGTCGTCGCGAAGACGACGCGCTCGCACCAGGCAATGGTCGCCACGATCTGGCGGCCGCAGCTCGTGCGCCTGTCGCTGATGCTGATGCTCGCGATGGGGCTCGTGTACCTCGGCCTCACCTTCGAGATGCGCCCGCTGATGAAGCTGAAGGACGACGTGGCCGACCGCGGGCCGATGGAGCTGGAGCCGATCCGCCCCGAGCGGCTGCAGAACGAGCTGCGGCCGATCGTCGACGCGATCAACCAGTGCATCGCGCGGCTCAACACGCACACGACCACGCAGCGCCGCTTCATCGCGGACGCCGCGCACCAGTTGCGCACGCCGATCGCGGTGCTCGACACGCAGATCCAGTACGCGCAGCGGCGTGGGCACGACGATCCGGAGCTCGCAGCGGTGCTCGACAGCATGCAGCGCAGCAGCCGCAAGATGGCCGACGTGACCGACAAGCTGCTGCTGCTCGCGCATGCGGAAGCGACACCGTCGACGCTGCTGACTCATCGCGTCGATCTCGCGGCCGTGGTGTCGAGCGTGCTGGAGGAAACGATCGTGCTCGCGCAGCGGCGCGACATCGACCTCGGCGCCGATCTCGGCGAGCGGCTCGACGTCGCGGGCAGCGACAGCCTGCTGACCGCGCTGGTGATGAACCTCGTCGACAACGCGGTGCGCTACACGCAGCCGGGCGGCTGCGTGACGGTCTGCGCCCGCCGCGACGGCGACGCGATCGTGCTCGACGTGGTCGACAACGGCCCCGGCATCCCGGCCGAAGCGCGGCCGCACGTGTTCAAGCGGTTCTACCGCGTGTCGGCCGACACCGAGGGCTCGGGCCTCGGGCTCGCGATCGTCCGCGAGATCGCGCAAGCGCACGGCGGCAGCGCGTCGCTCGCGCCGGGGGCCAGCAATCGCGGTATCGTCGTGACCGTGCGGCTGCCCGCATACGATTGAAGAGATGTCGCCATGAAACTCCTGCTGGTCGAAGACAACGCCGAACTCGCGCACTGGATCGTGAACCTGCTGCGCGGCGAGGATTTCGCGGTCGACGCCGTCGGCGACGGCGAACGCGCCGACACGGTGCTGAAGACCGAACGCTACGACGCGGTGCTGCTCGACATGCGCCTGCCCGGCATCAGCGGCAAGGAGGTGCTTGCGCGGCTGCGGCGCCGCAACGACAACGTGCCGGTGCTGATGCTGACCGCGCACGGCTCGGTCGACGACAAGGTCGACTGCTTCGGCGCGGGCGCCGACGATTACGTGGTGAAGCCGTTCGAATCGCGCGAGCTGGTCGCCCGGATTCGTGCGCTGATCCGCCGGCAGGCCGGCGTCGGCACGACGCAGCTCGTGTGCGGCGATCTCGTCTACGCGTTCGGCACGCGCGAATTCCGCTGCGGCGAAACGGTGCTCGCGCTGCGCCGCCGCGAGCACGCGATCCTCGAAACGCTGATGCTGCAGCAGAACAAGACGGTGTCGAAGGCGCGGCTGATGGACAGCGTGTTCGCGCTCGACGACGAGCCGAGCGCCGACGCGATCGACATCTACATCCACCGGCTGCGCAAGCATCTCGCGGGCAGCACGGCCGAGATCATCACGCTGCGCGGGCTCGGTTACATCCTGCGCATGAAGAGCACGCAGGACTGACGGGCGCCTTTGCGAGCCCTGATTATCGATTCGTAGCACGAAACGTCATCGACGCATGCCGGCGCCCCCGGCTTGCCGGCTTCCGCACGCCTGCCCGATCCGTGATTGTTGCGCGTTCGGTGTTTTCACCGATCCGATTCTTGCGTCCGGGAAAGCGTCGTGAAGGATTGCACCCTCTACGATGCTACGCGTCGGCCCTCTCGCTGTGGCCGGCAAGAGTCGGCATACATTACGTACTGCCAACGACCAGATTTCAATGCGGCAGCTCGGAGGAGACGATCTTGAAACGAAAAACCCTTGCCCTTTCCATCGCGGCGGCTGGCCTGTGCGCCGGCACCCAGGCGCATGCGCAGTCGAGCGTGCAGCTCTACGGCCTGATGGACCTGAGCTTTCCGACCTACCGGACCCACGCCGACGCGAACGGCAATCACGTGATCGGCATGGGCAACGAAGGTGAGCCGTGGTTCAGCGGCAGCCGCTGGGGCCTGCGCGGCGCCGAAGACATCGGCGGCGGCACGAAGGTCATCTTCCGCCTCGAAAGCGAATACGTGGTCGCGAACGGCCAGATGGAAGACAACGGCCAGATCTTCGACCGCGATGCGTGGGTCGGCATCGAGGACGAGCGCTTCGGCAAGCTGACGGCCGGCTTCCAGAACACGATCGCGCGCGACGCGGCCGCGATCTACGGCGACCCGTACGGCTCCGCGAAGCTGTCGACCGAGGAAGGCGGCTGGACTAACTCGAACAACTTCAAGCAGATGATCTTCTACGCGGCCAGCCCGACCGGCACGCGCTACAACAACGGCATCGCGTGGAAGAAGCTGTTCAGCAACGGCATCTTCGCGAGCGCCGGCTACCAGTTCAGCAACTCGACCGCATTCGCGACCGGCTCCGCGTACCAGGTCGCGCTCGGCTACAACGGCGGGCCGTTCAACGTGTCGGGCTTCTACAACCACGTGAACAACGGCGGCTTCACGAACCAGACGTTCTCGGTCGGCGGCAACTACACGTTCAGCATCGTGCGCCTGAATGCCGGCTACTTCCGCTACAACGGCGACCAGGGCTCGCTCGGCCAGCGCCACGACGATTCGTGGACGGTGTCGGTGAAGGTGGCGCCGCCCGGTGCGCTCGACTACGAGCTCGGCTACCAGCAGATGCGCGTCAAGAACGCCGCGAACAACGCCGACGGCTTCACGCCGAACGCGAACCTCGGCGCGTTCAGCCTGACCAACGGCGTCGCCAACGGCTTCAAGGAAACGATCTACGGGTCGGTGTTCTATCACCTGAGCAAGCGCACCGAGGTGTACCTCGCCGGCGACTACATGAAGCTGCACGGCGGCTACACGGTGTCGTCGACGTTCGGCGCGAAGAACCAGCTCGAGCTGACGTCGGGCATCCGCACGCGTTTCTGACCTGAATCGGGGCCCGACTGGCCCCGTCGCACCCTCCATCCGGGATTCTCCATGCGGGCACGCCGGCGCTTGGCGCCGACCGTGCCCTTTTTTTCGTCCTTTCCCGCGTGCCGCCGGGGACGCCCGCCAGGCGGCCGCCGGCCGACCCTGCGACAACCGGCTCGAAGCCGCTTGCGCCCCGTCCGGCGGGCAATCGCGGCCGATGTCCGCACGATCGCCCCACATCGGCGCTTGACCTCGGCCGGGTGACTCGATAGCGTTTCGGGTTTGCCCGGGCGGCCATTGCCGCCGGTGCTGCGAGCGCGCCCGATGTCCTGGCGCGCGCGGCCGGGCTCCGATGGAAAAGACGATGCAGAAACTCGATGCGGCAAGCCCGCAGGCGATGTCGACCGATTTCACCGCCGACAACGTCGCGCGCCTGAAGGCGCTGTTCCCCGAACTCGTGACCGAAGGCCCCGGCGGCGCGTCGGTCGACGTCGACGTGCTGAAGGCGCTGATCGGCGAACGCACGGTCGGCGACGCCGACGAGCGCTACGGCTTCCACTGGCATGGCAAGCGCAGCGCGCGCCAGGCCGCGCTCACGCCGTCGACGGGCACGCTGCGACCCTGCCCCGACGACAGCGTCGCGTGGGACGACACGCGCCATCTCGTGATCGAGGGCGACAACCTCGACGTGATGAAGCTGCTGCACAAGAGTTACGCAGGCAAGGTGAAGCTCGTCTACATCGACCCGCCGTACAACACCGGCAGCGATTTCGTCTATCCGGACGACTTCAGCGACAGCATCCGCCACTACCTGGCGATGACCGGGCAGACCCAGGGCGGCGTGAAGCGCAGCACCAACACCGAGGCGAACGGCCGGTTCCACACCGACTGGCTGAACATGATGTATCCGCGCCTGAAGCTCGCGCACGCGCTGCTGTCCGACGAAGGGCTGATCGCCGTGCACATCGACGAGCATGAAGTGCACGCGCTCGTGCTGATGCTGCGCGAGATCTTCGGCGAGGAGAACGAGCTCGGCGTCGCAGTGTGGGACAAGCGCAACCCGAAGGGCGACGCGCGCGGCGTCGCGTACCAGCACGAATCGCTGGTGCTGTTCGCGCGCAACGCCGAGACGCTGCTCGAACAGGCGCCGCTCAAGCGCCCGAAGCGCAATGCGCAGCGCATGCTCGACGCCGCGCACGACGCCGTGTACCGCAGCGGCAACGCAAAGGATGCGCAGAAGGCGTACCGCGCGTGGATGAAGGCGCAGACCAACCTGTCCGGCGGCGAGGTGATGTACGACCGGCTGTCGGAAGAAGGCCGCGTGTACCGCCTCGTGTCGATGGCCTGGCCGAACAAGAAGAAGGCGCCGGAAGAGTATTTCACGCCGCTGATCCACCCGGTCACCGGCAAGCCGTGCGCGATGCCGGCGCGCGGCTGGCGCAACCCGCCCGCGACGATGCAGGCGCTGATCGAGCGCGGCCAGATCGAATTCGGCGCGGATGAAAGCACGCAGCCGCAGCGGATCTACTACCTCGACGAGAACATGTACGAGAACGTGCCGTCGGTGCTGCCGTTCGCCGGCTCCGACGACGCGCTGCTGAAGACGCTCGGCATCCCGTTCGACCTGCCGAAGCCGGTCGATTTCGCGGCCGCCGTGATCGGCTGGTGTACGCGCGGCGACGACATCGTGCTCGACTGCTTCGCGGGCTCCGGCTCGACCGGCCACGCGGTGATGCAGGTGAACGCGACCGACGGCGGCGCGCGCCGCTACGTGCTCGTGCAGTTGCCCGAAGCGCTCGACCGCCGCGACAAGACGCAGCAGAGCGCGGCCGATTTCTGCACGAAGCTGAAGAAGCCGCTGACGCTCGCCGAAATCACGAAGGAACGCCTGCGCCGCGCCGCGCAGCAGGTCGCGCGCGACTACCCGGAAAGCTATGGCGACCTCGGCTTCCGCGTGTACCGGCTCGACACGACCAACGTGATCGAGTGGGACCCGCGCCGCGACGATTTCGACCACGCGCTGTTCGCGTCCGTCGAACACGTGAAGACCGGCCGCACCGAGGACGACCTGCTTGCCGAGCTGACGCTGAAGCTCGGCCTCGACCTGTGCACGCCGGTCGAGCATCACCAGGTGGCGGGCAAGACCGTGCACCTGATCGGCCGCTCGATCGTCGCGTGCTTCGATGCGCGCATCGCGCGCGACGATGCGGGGCCGCTGGCCGACGGCATCGTCGACCTGCTCGATGCGACCGGCACGACGCACGACGTCACGTGCCTGTTCCGCGACAGCGGCTTCGTCGACGACGTCGCGAAGCTCAATCTCGCCGCGCTGCTCGAACAGCACGGCGTGAAGCGCGTGCGGAGCCTGTGATGCGGCTGCATTTCGAAGCGGATCTCGACTACCAGCGCGAGGCGATCGACGCCGTCTGCGACCTGTTTCGCGGCCAGGAATCGTATCGCGGCGACTTCAGCGTGCTCGCGAACGCCGCGCCCGGCACAACGGCCGCCGCGCAAGGCTCGCTCGGCTTCGCGGTGTCGGAACAGGGCGTGGGCAACCGGCTGTCGCTGACCGACGACGCGCTCACGCGCAATCTCGCCGACGTGCAGCTGCGCGGCGGGCTGCCGCCGTCCGGCCTGCCCGGCTCGCGCGACTTCACCGTCGAGATGGAAACCGGCACCGGCAAGACCTACGTGTACCTGCGCACGATCTTCGAGCTGAACCGCCGCTACGGCTTCACGAAGTTCGTGATCGTCGTGCCGTCGATCGCGATCAAGGAAGGCGTGCACAAGACGCTCGCGATCACCGAGGATCACTTTCGCGCGCTGTACGCGGGCGTGCCGTACGACTACTTCCTGTACGACTCCGCGAAGCTCGGCCAGGTGCGCCACTTCGCGGCGAGCGCGGCGATCCAGATCATGGTGATGACCGTTGCCGCGATCAACAAGAAGGAAATCAACAACCTCTACAAGGACAGCGAGAAGACCGGCGGCGAGAAGCCGATCGACCTGATCCGCGCGACGCGGCCGATCGTGATCGTCGACGAGCCGCAAAGCGTCGACGGCGGGCTCGAAGGCCGTGGCCGCGAAGCGCTCGCCGCGATGGCGCCGCTCTGCACGCTGCGCTATTCGGCCACGCACGTCGACCGCCACCACATGGTGTACCGGCTCGACGCGGTCGACGCGTACGAGCGCAAGCTCGTCAAGCAGATCGAGATCGCGTCGGCGATCGTCGAAGATGCGCACAACAAGCCGTACGTGCGGCTCGTCGGCGTGTCGAACCGGCGCGGCGCGATCAGCGCGCGCGTCGAGCTCGACGTCGCGACGACGGCCGGCGTGAAGCGCCAGATCGTGACGGCCACCGACGGCGACGATCTCGAACGCCTGACCAAGCGTGCGCTGTACGCGGGGCTGCGGATCGGCGAAGTCCATGCGGCGAAGGGTGCGGAATACGTCGAGCTGCGCCATCCGGAAGGCGAGGCATTCCTGTCGCTCGGCGAGGCATTCGGCGACATCGACACGCTCGCCGTGCAGCGCGAGATGATCCGCCGCACGATCCGCGAGCATCTGGACAAGGAGCTGCGCCTGGCCGAACGCGGCGTGAAGGTGCTGTCGCTGTTCTTCGTCGATTCGGTCGAGCGCTATCGCCAGTACGACGAGAACGGCATGCCCGTGAAGGGCGACTACGCGCTGATCTTCGAAGAGGAATATGCGCGTGCGGCACGTGTGCCGGCCTACCGTGCGCTGTTCGACGGTGTCGACGTCGCGCTCGAAGTCGGGCGCGCGCACAACGGCTACTTCTCGATCGACCGCAAGGGCGGCTGGACCGACACGAGCGAAAGCAGCGCCGCGGCCCGAGAGAACGCGGAGCGTGCGTACGGCCTGATCATGCGCGAGAAGGAAGCGTTGCTGTCGTTCGACACGCCGCTGAAGTTCATCTTCTCGCACTCGGCGCTGAAGGAAGGCTGGGACAACCCGAACGTGTTCCAGATCTGCACGCTGCGCGACATCCAGACCGAACGCGAGCGCCGCCAGACGCTCGGCCGCGGGCTGCGCCTCGCCGTCGACCAGGACGGCGAACGCGTGCGCGATGCGGGCGTGAACACGCTCACCGTGATCGCGACCGAGCGCTACGAGTCGTTCGCGGAGAACCTGCAGAAGGAAATCGAGGCCGATACGGGCATCCGGTTCGGGATCGTCGAGGAACACCAGTTCGCGGCGCTGCCCGTGCAGGAAGGCGACGGGCCCGCGCATGCGCTCGGCGTCGAGCTGTCGCGGGTGCTGTGGAACCACCTGCACGAGCAAGGCTACGTCGACGCGCAGGGCAAGGTGCTCGACCGGCTGAAGGATGCGCTGCGCCAGAGCGCACTGGTGCTGCCGGATGCTTTCGAGATGCTGCGCGCGCCGATCGTCGCGACACTGCGCAAGCTGTCGGGCCGCTTTGCCGTGCGCAACGCGGACGAGCGCCGTGCGATCGCGCTGCGGCGCGATGCGTCGGGCAAGGCCGTCGTGTTCGGCGAGGATTTCCGCGCGCTGTGGGACCGCATCCGCCATCGCACCGTGTACCGCGTCGAGTTCGACAACGCGAAGCTCGTGCGCGACTGCGCGGCCGCGCTGCACGCCGCGCCGGACATCGCGCGCGCACGGCTGCAGTGGCGCAAGGCCGAGATCGACATCGGCAAGGCCGGCATCGAGGCGATCGAGGTGGCCGGCGCCGGCACGGTGCTGCTCGACGAAGGCGAGCTGCCGCTGCCCGACCTGCTCACCGAGCTGCAGGACCGCACGCAGCTCACGCGCCGTTCGCTCGCGACGATCCTGGCCGACAGCGGCCGGCTCGAGGATTTCCGCGTGAATCCGCAGCAGTTCATCGCGGTCGCAGCCGATGCGATCAACCGCTGCAAGCGGCTCGCGCTCGTCGCGGGCATTGCGTACCGCAAGCTCGGCGAGCGCCATGTGCATGCGCTCGAATCGTTCGAGAGCGAGGCGCTGACCGGCTATCTGCGCAACCTGCGGCCCGATGCGCAGAAGTCGATCCACGAGGCGGTCGTGTGCGAGACGGACGCGGAACGCGCGTTCGCCGATGCGCTCGAGGCGCACGACGGCGTGAAGCTGTACGCGAAGCTGCCCGCGTGGTTCCGCGTGCAGACGCCGCTCGGCAGCTATCACCCGGACTGGGCCGTGCTCGCGGAACAGGACGGCGGCGAACGGCTGTACTTCGTCGTCGATACGCCGAATGCGGATGGCAACGTGCCGAGCGAGCACGAGCGTGCGAAGCTCGCGTGCGGCGAAGCGCATTTCCGCGCGCTGGTGGAAGGCGACGGCGCGGCGCGCTTCGTGCGCGTCAGGCAGGCGGACGCGTTGTTCGAACCTGCGGTGCCGCTGGCGGGCGCCGGGCGATAAGACGAAGGGCGGCGATGAGCCGCCCTTTTTATCGCCCTTTTTCGACGCCGCCGGGCGCGCTTGCGATGCGCGCGCTTCGCACGATTTCCTGCCTGTTAACCGCGTGTAAGCGATCCGTATTCGCGCCCGTTCGCGGCGCGGTTACCGCTGGTTGCAAATCGGGTCGGCACGATGTTTTCGCGCGACGGCCGCGTTGCCTTCCCGCAATGAAAAAGGGCGCCGAAGCGCCCTTCCATCGCGTTGGTACGCTGCACTTAAAGCGTGCGGCCCAATGCGTGGTGATGCGAATGATGCGTGGACATCGATGCGTGCGCGGTATGACCATGCGCATGTCCGTGCGTGTGACCGTGGCCCGGCTGCACGCCGGCGCGATCGGCGATCGTGTCGGAGCGGTCGGCCGCGCGCGACAGGCCCTTGTCGCGGTCGCCCGCGTGCATGCCGTTCGAGTTGCTCGACGCCTCGCCGCTCATGTGCCCGGCGGACATGCCACCCGCATTGCCGCCCGAGCCACCTGCGCCATGACCGCCACCACCGCCACCGTTCCCACCGCCATTGCCGCCGGCTGCGGCATGCGCGGAAACCGTGCCGAGCGCGAGCAGCGCGGCCGTCAGTACGGACAGATATCGTCGGTGTTTCATCTTGTGCTCCCTGGTTGGTGTGCGTTCGTATGACTGCATTCTATGAACGCGCCAGATTCGCGCCACACGACGTTGTAAATGATCGTAACGATGCGCGCGACGCGCATTCGTCACATCAATCCGGATCGTGCGTGAACGGGGAACGAAGCAGGCGGGCGCGGCGCCGCAGCGCCGCCCCGGTGACGATGATGCTTACTGCGCCGGCTGCATGCCCTGCGCGGCGGCCTTGTGCTGCGCGGCCTCTTCTTGTGCGTGCTTCTTCGCCATGTGGTGGCCGACAATACAGCCGCCAACCGCGCCGACGACCGCGTGGTGCCCCGCATAGTGGCCGGCCACACCGCCGACCACCGCGCCCTTCATGCAACCTGCCGCGTGCGCGCTGCCGATGGTGGCAAGCGCAACGATGGCGGCGGTGGCGTACAGCCTGATGTGTCGAATGGGCATCATGTTTTCATTCTCCTCTTGTAGCGATCAAGTCGAGCCGTTTCGCTCAGTCCCAGCGGCCGCCGCGCCAGCCGCCGCGATCGTGCCATTCGTGCTCGCGCCACTCACGACGGCGCCACTCGTGTTCGCGCCATTCGCGCTGACGCCAGCCGTCGCCGCGCCAACCGTCATCGCGATAGCCGACCGGCGCGTACATGACAGGCGGAGGCGGAGCCACGTAGACGGGCGCCGGCGCCGCATACGCGGGTACACCGATGCCGACCGACAGGTCGACGTGGGCCGATGCGACGCCCGAAGCTGCCAGCGCCGCTACACCGAGAACTGCACCGAGAATGAGCTTCTTGTTCATCTCGCGACTCCCTGCACGTGTCGTGCGTCATGTGAATACGGTTCGGAGTCTAGGCACCGGACACAGACACAGGTGAAACGGGTATGCGAGACAGGTAACGGACGTTTACGGGTGCCCGCAAAGCCTTGCGGGACAAGGAAGAGGCGGCATTCTACGCACCGTTGCAGCGGTGCATCGGGCCGGTAAAAAAGGGATTTTCCGCACGAAACCGGGCGATCGGCACACGCCGGCGTGCGCTTGAATGCGCCGAAAGCGAACCGCCCGCACCGTACGCGAGCGGTTCGCCAGCGCGGGCGTCACGCGCGGATATCGTCGACGCTGCGCAGCCAGTGCACGCTGAACAGGTTGTCCGCGTCGGTCCACACGGTATCGGGCACGAATCCGGCACGGCGCGCGATCGCATGGAAGCCGTCGATCGTGAACTTGTGCGAATTCTCCGTGTGGATGCGCTCGCCGGCGTCGAAGCGGAATGCATGGCCGCGCACGTGCACGGTCTGCGCGACGTCACTGACGAGATGCATCTCGATGCGCTGTCGCGCGGGGTCGTAGAACGCGCAATGCGAGAACGCGTCGACGTTGAAATCCGCACCGAGCTCGGCGTTCGCGCGCGCGAGCAGGTTCAGGTTGAACTGCGCGGTCACGCCCTGCGCATCGTTGTACGCGTCGTGCAGCGTGCGCTCGTCCTTCACGAGATCCGCACCGACCAGCAAGCCGCCGCCGCGCAGCAGCCGCGCGGCATCGCGCAGGAACGCATCGGCCTCTTCCGGCGAGAAGTTGCCGATCGTCGAGCCGGGAAAGAAGCCGATGCGCCGCGCCGGTGCCGCGGTCAGCGCGGCCAGTTGCTCGGCCTTCGTGTAATCGGCCGCGATCGGCGCGACGTCGAGCCACGGATACGCGGTGCGCAGCCGCGCGGCGGCGTCGTGCAGGTAGTCGGCCGAGATGTCGACCGGCACGTAGCGCGCCGGCGCGTTCGCATAGTTGCCCGCGAACGCGTCGAGCAGCACGCGGATCTTCTCGAGCGAGCCCGCGCCGAATTCGACGAGTTCCGCATGCGGGCCGACGCGCCGCACGATCTCGGCCGCACGGTCGCGCAGGATGCCGAGCTCGGTGCGGGTCGGGTAGTACTCGGGCAGCTCGCAGATGCGATCGAACAGCACGGATCCGGCCGCATCGTAGAAGTATTTCGGCGGAATGCTGCGCGGCGTACGCGACAGTCCGTCGATCAGGTCGCGCGCGAACGCGCTCGGCCGCGAATCGCGGGCGGGTTGCTGGCCACCGCTCGTGGCCGTCTGGTCAGACGTCTCGCGCAAGTCGCACTCCCGTGAATTGCCAGCGCGCGGCCGGCGGAAAGAAATTTCGGTACGTCGGCCGTTCGTGTCCGTGCGGCGTCGCGATGCTGCTGCCGCGCAGGACCTGCTGGCCGACCATGAACTTGCCGTTGTATTCGGCAGCCACGCCCGCAAGCGGCCGAAAACCCGGATACGGCTCGTACGACGAGCGCGTCCATTGCCATACGTGCCCGAGCATCTGCCGGATGCCCTCGGCGGGGAACGCGGCTTCCCATTCGAACTCGGTTGGCAGGCGCGCACCGGCCCAGTCCGCGTACGCGGCCGCTTCGTAGAAGCTCACGTGGCACACCGGTGCATCGGGTGCCAGCGGCTCGACGCCATGCAGGCCGAACGTGCGCCGGACGCGCGTGGCGGCTGCATCGTCGTCGTCCGGCATCCAGTACGCGGGCCCTTGCCACCCTTCCCGCTGCACCGTGGCCCAACCGTCCGACAGCCAGAACTCGGGCCGCGTATAGCCGCCGTCGGCGATGAACGCCGCGAATTCCGCATTCGTCACCAGACGGTTCGCGATCTCGTACGGCCGCACGAGCGCCGTATGGCGCGGCCGTTCGTTGTCGAACGAGAACGCATCGCCGTCGTGGCCGATCTCGACGAGCCCGCCCGGCTGATGCAGCCAGTGCTGCGGGCCGGCGTCGCCCGCGGCCATCGCGCCCGCGTCCGTCCCGTTACGCGGCCGGAATGCCGGCTTCAGCGGGTTGCACGAGAACGCGTGCAGCATGTCGGTGACGATCAGCTCCTGGTGCTGCTGCTCGTGATGCAGGCCGAGCACGACCTCGGGCGCGATCGTCTCGAGCAGCGCCGCGTCGGCGCCGGCCAGCGCGCGCAGCATCGCTTCGTCGACGTGCTGCCGGTACGCATGCACCTCGTCGAGCGACGGGCGCGTGAGCAGCCCGCGTTGCGGCCGCGGATGGCGCGGGCCGAGCGCTTCGTAATAGGAGTTGAAGAGGAACTGGAAGGCCGCGTCGAACGGCGCGTAGCCGGGCACGCGGCGCATCAGCACGACGGTTTCGAAGAACCAGGTCGTATGCGCGAGGTGCCACTTCGTCGGACTGGCATCGGGCATCGACTGCACGGCCTGGTCTTCGGCGGACAGCGTCGCGGTCAACGCGACGCTATGGGCGCGCACGTCCTGGTAACGGCGCTGAAGCTGTGATGCAAGGAGGCTCATCGGTTTACCGTCCACGTCGCGATTCGCTGCGTTGCGTGTTGCCGGAAAAGGGAAAGCCTTGCGCGTGATGCGCGCGGCTGACGTGCGACCTGCTGCTGCGTCGTCGGGCAGCCGGCGCGCGCGCCGGGCCGCGGATGCGGCGTCACTTCATCTGCCCGTGCAGAACAGTATGGTCCAGAAATGTGAATGCTGCTGGTCGAGATGCGGATGAAACGGCTGATAAATGTAAATGAAAGCAACCGATCACCTGCCAATTGCTGACATCAGCGCGTATCGAGGTGCGTGCGGAGATGCCTGCGGCGGACCTTCACTCAGCCGTGATCGTCACCCTGACGTGAATGCGGAATCGTCTGACCAGCTCGTGCGCACGAAGCATGCTCGCCGTGTTGTTCGCATTCGACGAGCGCCCTGCCCACCCTTCCCCGGGGGCCTTCCGCACCGATCCGCTCGTCGGCTTCGAAAAAAATTCTGCGTCGATGTCACACACGCGGGGGGCTCGCTCGTCATATCACCGGAACCTACACGAAAGGAGAAGGACCATGACTGCGAAACTCAACCCGTTTGCCGCCGCACCCGCGCTGATGAAGAACTGGATGACCGTCTCGGTCGCCGCTGCGAAGAGCCTCGAGCCGACGCTCATCGAGCTCGTCAAGATCCGCGCGTCGCAGATCAACGCGTGCGCGAACTGCATTAACATGCACACGGCCGAGGCGCGCGAACAAGGCGAGACCGAGCAGCGCATCTACCTGCTGTCCGCGTGGCGCGAAGCGCCCTGCTACACCGACCGCGAACGTGCGGCGCTCGGCTGGACCGACGCGCTCACGCGCCTGTCGGAGGGCCACGCGGCGCACGAAGCGGCGTACGCGGCGCTGAACGACCACTTCAGCCAGGAGGAACAGGTGAATCTCACGCTGATGATCAACGTGATCAACGGCTGGAACCGGCTCGCGGTCGGCTTCGGGCTGTGGATCGAGCCGGCCGATGCAAAGGCCGCCGCCGCGAAGATGGTGGCCTGATGCCTAACCTCGACCCGGCCAAGGACAGCGCCGAAGCACGGGACGATGCGGCGGCGAGCTTCGACCCGCTGCGCCGCACGCTGATCCGCGTCGCGTACCGGATGCTCGGTTCTGTCGCGGATGCCGAGGACATGGTGCAGGAGGCGTTCATCCGCTGGATGGACGTCGACCGCACCGAGGTGCGCATCCCTGAAGCGTTCCTGCGCCGCATGGTGATGCGCATGTGCCTCGACCAGCTGAAGTCCGCGCGGCACCAGCGCGAGACCTATATCGGCCCGTGGCTGCCTGAGCCGGTCGTCGAGGAAGACGAGCAGGAAGACGTCACGCTGCCACTGATGCTCGCGCTCGAACGGCTCTCGCCGCTCGAACGTGCGGCGTTCCTGCTGCACGACGTATTCGGCCTCGAGTTCGACGAAGTGGCCACGACGATCCAGCGCGACCCGGCCGCGTGCCGGCAGCTCGCCGCGCGGGCCCGCACGCATGTGCGCGAGGCGCGGCCGCGCTTCCATGTCGAGAAGCAGCGCGGGATCGAACTGGCGGAAGCGTTTTTTGCGGCGTCACGCAGTGGCGACATGCGCGCGCTCGGCGCGATGCTCGCCGAGGACGTGAGCCTGCACGCGGACGGCGGCGGCAAGCGCTCAGCCGCGGGCACGCCGGTATTCGGCTTCGAGCCGGTGATGAAGGTGCACGAGTATCTGGCCAGTCTGTTCGCCACGCATGCGTCGAAGCTCGTGCGTGCCGGGTTCATCAACGGGCTGCCGGGTTTCATCACGGAGGAATCGGATGGCGAGCTGCAGACCACCGCGCTCGAGATCGAGGACGGGAAGATCGTCGCGATCTATGTCGTGCGCAATCCTGACAAGTTGAAGCATCTGCATTGAGTGCGGCGGGATCGCATGTCGGGTGCCGTGCGCATGCACGGCCGCGATACGCCCTTTTCTCCGTCCTGCCGCCCTGCTTTACCGGCCGCCGGTTCCTGCGATCAGTACGCCCCGGCCACCATGTAGATCAGGAAGCCGAGCAACGGCGTTGCGATCGCGAAACCGGCCGCCGCGAGCCAGTTCGTGCCCCCCTGCGCTTCCAGCAGCGCGAGCAACGATTCGCGGGACGTCGCGCTCGGGCGCAGCTTCTCGATCTTGCGCTCGACGTGCGTCTTGTAGAGGCTGTTCCCGCACCAGCCGAGCGTGACCGCAATCCCGATGGTGACCGGGTCGAGCGTGCTCGATTCAAAGTATTTCGGGAAGAACAGCAGCTCGACCAGCGTGATCGAGAGCGTCACGCCAAGGACGGCGGCCGCCTGCCAGTACATGCATCGATACGCCATCCACACCGGGCCCAGGAAACAGGCTGCCCAGTTCCACGACTGCCGGTTCTTTCGCGACGCGGCAATCTCCCATTTCCTCTCGAACCAGGCGGCTTTCTTGCCGACGTAAGCGGCGATTTCGTCGTTGCTCGCGGATGACGTGGCGGTCGTGACGTCGGACATGGTCGTGTGCTCTCAGTCGCGCGGATCGCGCGTCGTTGTTTTGATGCGTTGGAGATCGGGCGACGATCGGAACAGCCGCTTCGATGTGCACACGATTCTACGCGCGGCGCAGCGGCCGTTGCATGACGGATCGAGGTGTCGATGAGGAAGGATGCGATGCCGTGGATCGCGCAACGCATCGGGGCGACATGCGTTGTTTCGGCCGGAAAAAGAAAAACGCCACGCGATGTTGCCGCGTGGCGTTTGTATGTTGGCGAGCCGCATTGCCTGTAGGCAAGTTGTGCTGCCAGACCCCTTCATTTTGTTCGTTGGTAGGCTCGATTGGATTCGAACCAACGACCCCCACCATGTCAAGGTGGTGCTCTAACCAACTGAGCTACGAGCCTAAGAAGCCGCGAATTATAGAGAGGGTTTTTGAGGAGCACAAGCCCCTTCGTGAAAATTTTTTGAATCGGCGTGCGCAGAGGCCGACGATCGATGTTGCCTGGCGATGCCGGGAACGTTGGCTTCACCTGTTTGCATCACAGCAAAACGCGTCGACGCGCTGTGATGTTATCCACATTGCCCTTTGGATAACCATCCGGCAAGCCTCTGGATTCACAGTGGAACGATTGAGGATATGTCGCCGCGACTGTGAATCGACGAAAAGTTGTTCTGTGATGTCCGGAGCTGTTCACGTAGCTCACCCAAGGTTATGCATTCCGCTTCCTGTCGAGAATTCATGAGGTTAGGGACGTTATCCACTGTGAGGCACAGGGTTTGTTAACTATCACTACGTATGTATACGAACTCTGTTAACACCTTTGGATAAGCACAGTCCGCCGACTGTGATCCGGGCAAGATATGCACTGCTTGCAGGGATCGGATGAACGAAACGGAAGGCTGTGAAGCACTCGAGCGATACGTGAGCCGTCATGTCTGTAGAATCGCCGGCATTCAGGATGCGAGGGCCTGGCGCACAGGTTCACGACAGATCGGTGATTCTTCGTTGACCCCGCTCGACGCACTCGATATCGACGTGGTCGTTCATCGGTTGCAGCAACAACCGGGCGGTATCGTGTTCGAGCAACGCGTGTTGATCCCGGAAGCCGAAGTCCTGTGTTGCCGCTACAAAGGCGAGCGATTCAACGTGAAGTTCGATCTCGACTACGGGGTGTCCGTCGATCGCGTCGGAAAGCTGTCCGGCGAGGACGTCGCAGAGATCGTCGGATGGCTTGTGAAGGAAGCGGGGCGATGACAGCGGATGAAACCGGACGAGGCGATCAATGAAGATGCCGGTCGACGAGATGCTGGTGAAGGATATTGCCGGCCGCGTCGCGGTTGTCGTGACCGACGTGATGGCTGCCGCTGACGTGCTGACGCAGTTGGGCTTCGCTCGACAATCCGAGCGCTGGGAACGCGCAATCGCAGACGATACCGACCGCCAGGCACTCGTTGTCGCGCTTGTCGATCTCGATGCGTTGTTCTCCGCGGGTCGCGACTGGAGCCCACAGGCACTCGTCGAGTATTACCGGGAAATCGGCGTGGTGCAGCGCGGATACCGTACGGTTGCATGGCGTGGGCCGGCGCAATACGTCATCGAGCAGCATGACTGAATCACCGGGGGCAAGGCGATGACGTACAAGGGTTACGCAGACGGCGTCGTTCCCGACGAATCGCAGTATTTCCTGGAACCGCGGCCGGTGCCGCAGACGAGCCCGAGCCCGTAACGTCCGGAGAACACCGTGAGGAAGCTGAATTTCGGCGCAGTCGATCGATGCTCCGTCCGGCTCAATACCGCGACGTTGCTCGGCCTTAAGGCCGCCTATGAGGATTTTGCGAAGACCGGGCAGGATTTGCACAACTTCGAGATCAGCGTCGAGGACAGGGAGGCATCGATGGCGGACCCGGGGCCGGACGATGACGTCATCATCGTCACATTCGTGGCAAAGCTTATTCCAGGCATGCGCGGGCTTGGCAACGCGAACCGGCTTGGGAAGTCGATCGAATACGTTATCTCGCCGGAGACGGGCGAAGTCCTCGGCGTGTTCGGGACGAAGTGACGCGATGGCCGAAGGCGTCCGATGCGTGCGCAGCATCGGCCTGGGTATGGGGATAACGGATTCACAAACGACTCCGAACGCTGTGCGAAGTGTCGGTGAGCCTCTGCGCCGAACGCAGGCGCGTCGCAAACCATCGATGCAAAGGCATCCAGTTGTGGAAAACCATCCCACATTGCACTCAAAACGCTGTGCGATCCACGGGTGAGCGAGATCGGCATGACGGGAATGATGCGCGCCAGTCGCGTGTGGACATCCCGTTCTCGCCCGACTCGAAATGCTGTGCAACCGAGCGGTGAGGGATGCGTCTTCGGCGAAACACACGGCGGTACCGATACCGGGCTGCGGCGTGCCGATCCGGGAGGGCTGCACCGGTCTGCTGATACGATGGCAGCCTGAGAGGCCGGTTCATAGCCGGATAACACCAACCATAAAGGCGGGAAGACGATGCACGGATTGCTTGCGCGATTGCGGGGCGTGACGAAATTGCCGTTCCTGAGCGCGAAGCGCGCGTCGTTTTCAATGCGGTTGTCGGCGCTGATTCTCGCGGCCACGGTCGGCACAGGTGCGCAGGCCGTCACGAACGACCCGAGAATCATCGTCGGTCCTTACTATCCCTGGGTGCAGTTCGATGCAAATCGCTCGCTGGAGCTTGCGCCGATCCTGATTCCACGCACCACCTTCTCCGAGCGTGCCGAGTGGCGTTTTGTCGATGACGCGCGCCATATCTCGACGTTTTTTCCCGAAGAAAGCGCCTTGCAGTACACCGTCTTTCGGACGGACGATCCCGAGACGATCGTATTGCTCGGCGGGATGTACCGTAGTCGCCGATGTAATCGCGAGTACCCCAGCAGCATTCCCTGTCCGCTTGTCGAAGTGTTTCTTTCGCAGGACGGCGGCCAGCACTTTCTCAAGCGCGGCGTGATTCTGCCGCCGCTCAAATACTCGGTAGGTCAGTGGGATCTGGGTCCGCGTCTTCCGATTCCTGTCGTCCTCGTCCGGCAGGGCGTTCTCTATCTGATCGTGAGCAATGCCGACGCCAGGCCGCGTGTGCTCGGCGACGACTATCCGGGAAACATTGGTGTGGAGGTGAAGTGGGGCGATCGGATGGGGCTCCGCTATACCTGGCCGGAGGATTACCTTCCGCTTTGGGACTGGCGAATGTGGTCCGAGCGGCCCCGCCCCTGGAAGGCGCAGCCTACGTACGTCTACGCGGTCGAATTGCCGCGGGCGGAGGCGGCGCCGGCCGATGAGGTGCCGCTGTCGGAACACCCGACGCGTGTCGAGCAGGTATGTAGCTGGCGGCGGATGAAGGCCAGATCGTCCGGGTTGCCGCCGTTGAACGCCGTGTCGGTGGTCGGGAGCCGGCTGGATGCGTTCGGCGAACTGCCTGCTTTCGAGATGCCGATGAAGGCACCGTACTCGACGCTCGCGTTGATCCAGGCGTCTTATAGCGAAGACAACCGCGCCCGGTTGTTGCAGGACATGCAGGCCGATTATCCCGACTGGGTGGCATCGCAACAGCCGGTCGCGCGACTGTTTCCGGAGATGCTGGCACCGCACGGCAATACGGCGAAGGTGAAGGATTCGGACATTCAGTGCGCTCCATGAGCGACGACAGCAGCAGCCTGCATCGAGAACGCGATGACGTAAGTGCCGGCATCGGCCAGTGTGGAAAGGTGGCTTCCAGCGGGACGAAAATGCCGTGTGTGGCGGCGGCCGGACGCTTGCGCGATGCGGATTCGCCTGCGTGCATCAGTCCGGCTGTCGTGCGGGCGCAGGTTGCAAAGCGGCTTGTGGATATCCCGCCCCCGAACGACTCGCAACGCTGTGCCCAGCCAAGGTGAACGAGTCGATCAATGACCACGCGAGGCGTCGTCGCGATCGATGTGGATATCCCGCTCCGCGGCGACTCAAAACCCTGTGACACCGACGGGTGAGGGTAGCGAAGATGCCCTGGTGTGGACAACAGACCGAGCAAGTCAGTCGAAACACTGTGCAGGCGAGCGGTGAGCGTGAGCGCGCCCCAGTCAGCAAAGCCGCATCATTCCGGGCGCTGGAGGCCACCACCGACCGCCAGCGCGGCGCGCATCGTACCACTCAAGTCTGCTGATCGAGCGCCTGCACGACTGCTTTCTCCGCGAGGCTCCCGGCCGGCCCGACCACTGCATAGTTGAGCCCGTTCACCGACCCGTACCGTGCCAGCAGCGCGCCGTCCACGCGTTGCCCGGCCGGCAGCAGCCGATGTTTCGATTCCGCAGGCCGCATATAGAAGCTCAGCGTCCGCCCGGCTGCATCCTCATAGAGCACCATCGCAGCCGTGGCGCCGCTGTCCGTCGTGAACAACCGCCCGCCGACCGGCCTGAACCCCGCCGCACTCAAATCCGGCAGCTTCGCCGACGCACCGACGCGCCGGGTGAGCCACCCCTGCAAATCTCCCGCACCGGTCGGCCGGTAATCGACCTTCGCCGTCTGATCGACCACCATCATCCGGTAGGCCTCGACCGCATCGCTCATCGGCGCGATGGGCGGCGGCGCGTTCCACCCGCGCGCCTGCCAACCGCCCAACGTCCCCAGCCCGACGCAGAACACGAACGAAGCCGCCATTGCGAACCGCATCCGCGTGCGCTCCACGCGCCGTCCGCGAATCGCGGCCGGATCCAGCGCCGGGTTATCCGCCGGCATCCGCACGCTCTCGAGCGCGGCCCGCAACCGCTGCGCATCCTGCTGCCATTGCTTCACCTGTTCAGCGCGCTCCGGATGCAGTGCGAGATAGCGCTCGACCGCGGCGCGCGCATCGTCGTCGAGCTGGCCGTCGACGTAGGCCTGAAGGTCGTGTTCGTTCGGAGGCGTGTTCATTTCTTCATCAATCGCAAAGAAGGAGCGGGAAGCTCGCCGTCGCTGAGCTGGCGCAGCGCCTGGCGCGCGCGGGAGAGCCGCGACATCACGGTGCCGATCGGAATGTCGAGCAGATCGGCGACTTCCTGATAGGTGAAGCCTTCGACCGCGACGAGCAGCAGCAGGCTGCGCTGCTCGTCGGAGAGCCGGCCGAATGCTTCGAGCGTCGCGCGCGCCGCGAATTCGCGCTCGGCGGACGGCCAGTGCGCTTCGTCGTCGTCGCGGATACGGCCGAGCAGCCACGCGTAACGCTTCGCGCTGCGCTTGCCGTCGAGAAACTGCCTATAAAGGATCGTGAAGAGCCAACTGCGCAACGATCCGTCGTCGCGGCGGCTCGACCAGCGCGACAGCGCGCGCTCGAGCGTCGACTGGACGAGATCGTCGGCCGCGTGGACGTCGCGCGCCAGCCAGAGCGCGAAGCGTCGCAGCCTGGGGATGAGTTCGCGCAGTGCTTCGTCGTCGAGGGCGGTGGAGGGCATGGCCGGGCCGGTTGCCGAATGGGTCGAGATGCCACGTAGGACGCCGGTCGGCGCCGCTTATTCCACCAGCATAGGAAAAAACTTTTCGTGGAATAAACCAGCGCGGGTGGCGTCCTACGCGGGTTCGACAATGACCTGACGGTCGGGAGCCTATATATGGAGCGATCTTCTTCCTCTTCTTCGCCGCAGCGCGAGCCTGGGCGCGGGTGGTGGCGCTGGGCCGTGATCGGCGGCGCGGTGGCCGGCGTGGCCGTGGCGTTCGGGTATGTCGGCGGCTGGCTCGCGCCGGCGCGTCTGACCCCGCACCGGATCGTCGATGCGTTGCAGACGGCCGGCGACGGCATTCACCCGGGCTTCCGGCGCAATCACGCGAAAGGTGTGTGCGTGACCGGCTACTTCGAAGGCAACGGCGCCGCGAGCATGTATTCGGTCGCGCCGTTCTTCAAGGCGGTGCGTACGCCGGTGGTTGGACGGTTCGCGTTGCCGGGCGGGAATCCGTATGCGCCCGACAGCAGCGTCCCGATTCGCAGCCTCGCGCTGAGGCTCACCGCACCGGACGGCGAGCAATGGCGAACCGGGATGAACGCGATGCCGGTGTTTCCGGTCGCGACGCCGCAGGCGTTCTACGCGCAGTTGATGGCGACCCGGCCCGATCCGAAGACGGGCAAGCCCGATCCGGCGAAGGTGAAGGCGTTTTTCGGCGCGCACCCGGAGACGGCCGCGTTCCTGCAGTGGATCAAAGGTGCGAAGCCGAGCGCGAGTTACGTCACCGAGAGCTATTACGGGTTGAACGCGTTCTACTTTGTCGACGCGACCGGCAAGCGCCAGGCGGTGAGGTGGCGCGTTGTGCCGGAGCAGACGGCTGGTGCCGGCGACGTCGCGACGGCGGCGGATCCGAACGTGTTGCAGCAGGACGTGACGCAGCGCATCGCGGCCGGTCCGCAGAAGTGGAAGCTGCTGGTCACGCTCGCGGAGCCCGGCGATCCGGTGGACGACGCGACGAAGGTCTGGCCCGCGCAGCGCACGACGATCGACGCGGGCACGCTCGTGCTCGACCGCGTGGAGGCGCAGGACAGCGGGCCGTGCCGCGACGTGAATTACGACCCGACGGTGTTGCCGCAGGGGATTCAGGTATCGGGGGATCCGTTGCTGCCGGCGCGGTCGGCGGCTTACGCGGATTCGTATCTGCGCAGGACGAGTGAAGAGGCCGGGGTGGCGGGCGTGGCGCGATTGAGTGGGGAGGGACGGTGATGAAGGCTTCGACGACGTTTAGCTTGCCGGCGCGGGTGCTGCACTGGGTAATGGCCGCGATGATCATCGCGATGCTGTTCATCGGGGTGGGGATGGTGGCGTCAGTTTCCGAGCGGCATGCGGTCCTGGTGGCGATTCACAAGCCACTGGGCATTGCCGTGCTGGTGCTCGTGTGTGTGCGGATCGTGGTGCGGGTTCTGTCGACGCCACCGGCATTACCCGAGGATCTGCCGTGGTGGCAGAAGGTTGCCGCGCACGGGTCGCATCTCGTGCTGTATGCGCTGATGCTCGCGATGCCGCTGATCGGGTGGGCGATGCTGTCGGCCGGCGGATACCCGGTGACGCTGGGCGGCGGTGTGCAGCTGCCGGCGATCGTGGCGGCGGATCCGGTGACGTTTGCCTGGCTCCGGGTCGCGCACCGGGTGCTGGCCTATCTGTTCTTCGCGACGTTCCTCGCGCACTTTGCTGCTGCGCTGTATCACGGGCTGATTCGCCGGGACGGCGTGGTGAGGGCGATGGTGGGGCGTTGAGCGACGACGGTTAGGCTCGATGCGGCGGGGCTGTTCACGGGCAACCGGGGTTGCTTCTGCCGTGTCGCATATATATGACCATTGGAGAGGTTCAGCGACCCCCGGCACCGCATGTCAAAATAATTTCACAAAAGGGGTTGCGGAGACTGAGACTGGTGCTTAGAATCACGCCTCTTTCGCGCTAACGGAAACGCAGCGCGGGGGAAAGAAGGGAAGCGGTGCTGTTGATGTCGGTTTTAACGACTCCAGCGCAAATGGAATTAAACCGCAGTCGTCGCAACGAAGTAGTTAAAAAAGTTGTTGACGAAATGCGAAACACGGTTCATAATCTCGCTTCTCTGCTGCTGAAAACGCAGCGCTGCTGAGAAACACGAAGTTCCTCGCAGAAACGCTCTTTAAAAATTAACAGCCGATAAG